>JAVEDQ010000274.1 GCA_030840885.1 Frankiaceae bacterium | reverse complement strand
GGCGCTGTCTCGCCCGTGACCCGGGCGACGGCGAGCATCACACCGGTGGTGATGCCCGCTGACGCTGTCGGAAGCACCACCCGAAGGATGGTCTTCCACCTCGGCACGCCCAGTGCGTAGGCCGCCTCCCGCAGCGAGTCCGGGACGAGCTTGATCATTTCCTCCGCCGACCGGACGATCACCGGCAGCATCAGGATCGAGAGCGCCAGCGCGGCGGCGAAGCCGGAAGGTCCGCGTGGGATCACCCAGAAAGCGTAGATGAACAGGCCGGCGACGATGGACGGAACGCCGGTCATGACGTCGACGACGAAGCGCACGAGGGACGCGAAGCGGCCTCGTCCGTACTCCGCGAGGTAGATCGCGACGAGCAGACCGAGCGGCACCGCGATCAGCATGGTGAGCAGTACCTGCTGCAGCGTCCCGATAATGGCGTGGTAGATACCGCCGCCGGCATCGAGCGGTCCGACGCCCTTCATCGAGTGGGTGAGGAAGGCGGGAGTCAGCGCGCCGATGCCGCGGTAAACGGTGTAGCCGAGGACCAGGACCAGCGGCAGCAGGGCCGCGCCGACCGCCAGCCGGATGCAGAGGGTCAACAGCCGGTCCTGCGCCTGCCGTCGGCCCTCGCGCGCGAACGACGCGGCGGTCTGGGCCACGGCGTAGACCAGGACGAGCACGACGACGAACCCGGCACGACCGCCGAAACCCGTCGTCGCGAACAGGAGCAGGGTGAACGCGACACTTCCGACGACGATGAGGGCCAGGTCGCGGCGCGAGAGCTTTCCCGTCTCGAGCAGCGAGTTGCTGCTCGTGGTCGGCCGTTGCGGGGCGAGGGTGGTCACGCGGCACCCTTCGTCTCGAGGCGGTTGCTGCGGTAGATGATCCCGCGGGCGACCATGTTGACGGCCAGCGTGATGATGAACAACACGAGACCGGTGGCGATGAGTGCCCCGCGGCCGGACGGGTCCGCCTCGCCGAACTTGGTGGCGATGTTGGCCGCGATCGTGTTGCCGCCGGTGGCGCGCAGCACCTGGATGGAGACGTCGAAGGAGGCGGAGAGCACGAGCGCGATCGCGATCGTCTCACCGAGCGCGCGGCCGAGGCCGAGCATGATCGCGCTGATCACACCGGCCCGCGAGAACGGGATCACGGCCGTGCGGATCATTTCCAGTTTCGTGGCGCCGAGCGCCAGTGCGGCCTCCCGGTTGGCCTGCGGCACCTGGGTGAAGACCTCGCGGCTGATGGCCGCGACGATCGGCAGGATCATGATCGACAGGACGATGCTCGCCAGCAGGATCGAGCGGCCGACCGAGCCGATGTCGTTCTTGAACAGCGGGATCCACGACAGGTGGTCCTGGAGCCAGACCTGCAACCCCTCGGAGTGTCCGAGGAGGAAGTTCAAGCCCCAGAGCCCGAAGACGACGGACGGGACGGCGGCCAGCAGGTCGACCAGGTAACCCAGCGGCCGCGCGACGCGCGGCGGCGCGTACTCGGTGACGTAGAGCGCCACGCCGAGCGCGACCGGCACGGCGATGACCAGCGCCAGCAGGCTCGTCAGCAGCGTTCCGAAAGCCAGCGCCGCGATGCCGAAGACCGGCGGCTTCTGGTCGGTGAGGAACTGCTTCTCGGTGAGGAAGTTGCTGCTGTTCTCGCGCAGCGCCGGTACGGCTCGGCTGACCAGGAAGATCGCGATCGCGAAGATGACGATCAGCACCGTCAGAGCGGCGGTGCCCGTCAGCAGCGAGAAGATCTGGTCACCGCGCCGCTTGCCGCCGCGTCGACCTCCTCCCACGCCCTTGAGCGTGGTGCCTTGCGCTGAACTCACGATGATTCTCCTGGATCGACTGCCGGTGGAGCACGGTGACCTCGGAGATCGGGCGCGCGACGGCGCTCAGCCTTCGAAGCCTGGCACCCGAATGCCCGACCCCCATGCTCGGGGGTCGGGCAACCGGGTGTCGAGGGCTGTCAGCTCAGACCGTTGACCAGAGGCTTGACCTTGTCGGCGAGCGCCTGCGGCAACGGAGCGAAGCCGAGCGACTCGGCCGAGGCCTGACCCTTGTCGGCTGAGTAGCCGAGGTAGGCCTTGAGAGCCGCGGCGTTGGCGTTGCCCTTGCCGCAGGTGATGACGTAACTGACGGCGGAGACGGGGTACGCACCGGCCGGCGTCTTCGAGTAGTCGATCTTCACCCGGACGTCGCCCTTGCTGGTGTCGGGCGTGACGCTGGCGAGGGCGGCGGCGACGGTCTGGCCGTTCGCGGCGACGAACTGGCCGGAGCCGGAGCTGACCTGGGCCTCAGGAAGGCTGTTCGCCTTCGAGAAGGACTGCTCGACGTAGGTGATGCCACCCGGCGCGCTCTTGACGGCAGCGGTGACGCCGTCCGAGCCCTTCCCGGCCTGGCCACCTGGCCACTGCAGCTCCTTGCCGGTGCCCAGCTTCCAGGAGTCCTTCGCCGTGCTGTCGAGGAACTTCGACAGGATGTCGGTGCTGCCCGAGCTGTCGCTGCGGTGGACCGGCTGGACCGGCACGTTCGGCAGCGTGACGCCGGCGTTGTCCGCCGCGATCTTCGGGTCGTTCCAGGTCTTGATCTGACCCTGGAAGATGCCGGCGAGCACCGCCGGGGAGAGCTTCAGGGTCGAGACGCCCGGCAGGTTGTAGGTGAAGACGATGGCGCCGGCGGTGATCGGCATGTGGATCGCCTTGCCGCCGCCGCAGCGGGCGTCGGCCTTGGCCTGCTCGTCGTCCTTCATGAGCGAGTCGCTTCCGGCGAAGTCGACCTGCTTGTCGTTGAACGACTGGATGCCCGCG
>JAVEDQ010000271.1 GCA_030840885.1 Frankiaceae bacterium | reverse complement strand
GGCACCGGTCGTGACGGCGGCGGTGCGGCTGACCTCGGCCAGCAACGTCTCGAGCCGATCCGCGAGGGCGGAGATCTGGCCCTTCTCCGTCGCCACGCTCACGAGGCGGCCGGCGTCCCGGACCTGCAGGAAGAAGGTGCGCTCGCCCGGCTGACCGACGGTCCCGGCGACGAACCGCTCGGGGTTGTCGAAGACGAACACCTGACGCGGCATGGTGCGTGCGACCCTACGCCAGCTCGGCCCTGGGGCTGGAGGCTCAGCTAGGCGGTACCGGCGACGCCGCCGCCGACGGTGGCGTCCGAGGACGGCTTACGGCGCCGTCCCTTCTTCTTGGGCGGGATGAGCGATGCGACGTCGCCGCCGGTGTCGTTGGTCCGCAGGACGAACGGCCGCAGGTCGGTGTAGCGGATGACGGTGACCGAGCACGGGTCGGCGCTGATCCGCTGGAACTGATCGAGGTGGAGCCCGAGCGCGTCGGCGACGATCGCCTTGATCACGTCCCCGTGGCTGCAGGCCAGCCACACCGCGTCCGGGCCGTGCTCGGCTTCGACGCGGGCGTTGGTGTCGCGGACGGCGGCGACGGCGCGGTTCTGCGTCTCGCGCAGCGGCTCGCCCTCGGGGCCCGGGAAGACGACGGCGCTGGGGTGGTTCTGCACGACCTTCCACAGCGGGTCCTTGGCCAGGACCTTCAGTTCCTGGCCGGTCCAGTCGCCGTAGCGGCATTCGCCGAGCCGGTCGTCGACCTCGAGCGTCGGCGTTTCGCGTCCGGCGAGGATGATCTCGGCGGTCTGCAGGCACCGGTCGAGCGGGCTGCTGACCGCGGCGGCGAGAGGCAGGGGACGTAGCCGCTCGGCGACGGCCTCCGCCTGCTTGCGGCCCCGCTCGTCGAGCCCGAGCCCCGGGGTCCAACCCGCGAGTTTCGGACCGGTCATGACGGTCAGCCCGTGGCGGACGAGGACGACGGTGGGCATGGGTCCATCGTGCCTGCCGTGCGCCCAGCTCTAGACCACGTTCGTGACCAGCAAGCCGAGCAGGACGACGGCGGCGGCGATCCGGTAGGGGACGAACGCTGTGATCTTGTGCCCGGCGACGAACCGCAGCAGAAACGCGACGGAGGCGTAGGCGACGACGAAGGCCACCGCGATGCCGAGCAACGTGGGGCCGAGGTCGGCGCCGTTCTTGAGCGCCTTCGGCAGCTCCAACACGGTGGCTGCGGTCAGAGCGGGGATGGCCAGGAAGAACGACAACCGCGTCGCCTCCACCCGGGTGACCCCGCGCAGGAGGCCGGCGCTGATCGTGGCGCCGGAGCGGGAGATGCCGGGGATCAGCGCGATGCACTGCACGAATCCCATGACCACCACGTCGCGCAGGGTCAGCTGGCGCTCGCTGCGGTTCTGGGCGGCGTGCCGCTCGGCGTAGACCATGACGACCGACCACGCGAGGAGCGCGAAGACGATCACGTAGAGGTTGCGCAGCGGCCCCTCGATGACGCTCTTCAGGGCGAGGCCGAAGACCCCCACCGGGATCGAACCGACGACGAGGTAGCCGGCGAGCTTCGCGTCCGGGTCCGCACGCGCCGCGGGGCTCCGGATGGCTCGGAGGCCGGCGCCGATGAGGCGGATCAGGTCGCTGCGGAAGTAGAGGAGGACCGCGATGATCGCACCGAACTGCACCACGGCGGTGAACGCGGTGACCTGCGGGTCGTCGATCTTCAGATCGAAGAGTTTCTCGGTGACCGTCAGGTGCCCGGTGCTGGAGACAGGCAGGAATTCGGTGAGACCCTCGACGACGCCGAGGACTCCCGATTGGGTGTAGTTCAGCTTCCGACTCCTGACCGGTCGAGTGCGGCGGCAACGGTCCGGACGATCTCCAGCCGGGCCTCGAGTTCCCACGCCGCGGGGGCGATGGACAGCGTCGTCACGCCGGCCTCGGCGTAGGCCTGCATCGTCTCGGCGATGCGTTCCATCGGGCCGAGCAGTGACGTGTCGTCGACGAAGCCGGTCGGCACCGCCGCGATGGCGGCCTGCTTGTCGCCGCCGAGGTAGAGATCCTGGATCTGCTTGGCCTCGTCGACGTAGCCCAGCCGCTGCGCGTGGGCGTTGTAGAAGTTCTTCTCCCGGCTGCCCATGCCACCGATGTAGAGCGCGGCGTTCATCTTGAGCGGAGCGGCCGCCGCCTCGAGGTCGGGGTCGAGGTTGACGCCCACGTTGGCGACGACGTCGAAGCCATCCATCGTCTTGCCGACCTTCTCGCGCCCGGTGCGGATCGGCGCGATGGAGTCACCGAGGTTCTTCGCGCTCGGGAAGATCGAGAGCCAGCCGTCGGCGATCTCACCGGAGAGCTCGAGGTTCTTCGGGCCGACCGCCGCGAGGTAGACCGGGATCTGGTCCCGCACCGGGTGCACCGTCAGCTTCAGGGCCTTGCCGGGGCCGTCGGCCAGCGGCAGCGTGTAGTGCTTGCCCTGGTAGTTCACGCGCTCACGGCGCAGCGCCATCCGGACGATCTCGACGTACTCGCGGGTCCGGCCGAGCGGGGCGTCGAAGCGGACGCCGTGCCAGCCCTCGCTCACCTGCGGTCCGCTGACGCCGAGGCCGAGGCGGAACCGGCCCTGCGAGAGCGTGTCGAGCGTCGCGGCGGTCATCGCGGTCATCGCAGGCGTGCGGGCGGGGATCTGGAACACGGCGCTGCCCACGTCGACGTTGCGCGTCTGGGCCGCGATCCAGGTCAGCACGGTCGCGGTGTCCGAGCCGTAGGCCTCGGCGGCCCAGACGACGGAGTACCCGAGGCGGTCGGCCTCCTGGGCCACGGCCAGGTTGTCGCCGTCGTTGCCGAGGCCCCAGTAGCCGAGATTGAGGCCGAGCTTCATCGCCGGTTTCCCCTCGTGAGTGCGGACGTGCTGATCGGTGGCCCTGATCAATGGCGGTTCGATCCAGCGGCGGTTCGATGCCGCACGATAACCGAGCCGCATCGCCGTTCCGTGCAGGCGAACCGCGTCGTCGGCACCGGCTGCGCCCATCTGTCGCCAGCCGCTGTCCCCAGACCCGCGCGGACAACCCGGTCGCAGGGCCTGCAGTGTCTAGGGTGACCGCTCGTGGAACACCGACCTCTCGGCCGCAGCGGCCTCGCCGTCTCACGTCTGGCCCTCGGCACGATGACCTGGGGCCGTGACACCGAGGCGACCGAGGCCGGCGCGCAGTTGCGCGCGTTCCGGGAGGCCGGCGGCACGCTCGTCGACACCGCCGACGTCTACTCCGGCGGGGAGTCCGAGCGCATCCTCGGACGCCTGCTCGCCGACGGCGACGCCCGCGACGAGGTGCTGATCGCCACCAAGGCCGGCGCGTCGTCGGGCAAGGGCCCGCTGCACGTCGGGACGTCGCGGCGCCGGCTG
>JAVEDQ010000251.1 GCA_030840885.1 Frankiaceae bacterium | reverse complement strand
CGGCCTGCACCGCGCCGGCCCGGCGTCCGAGCCACCAGCCGACCAGCACGCCGGCCACGAGGACGACCAGGCCGAGCAGCAGCCCGGCGACACCCGTGAGATCCATGGCGGCAGGCAACCATGACCCACCGACAGAATCCGGGAGGCGACCCCGCCACCGGGACGAAGAGCTACCCGACGACCGCTACCGAGAGACTGACGATCAGAGGGCGCCGGCACCGTTCCGGTGGGCGATGGCGGCCGTCGCGACGCAGTTGGCGGGCGTGGCGCCCGTCTCGGGCGAACCGGCCAGCAGCTGCCGGCTGAGGTCCGGCGGCTCGACGTCCGGGTGCTGGCGCAGGATCTCGCCCGCCTCGCGGGCGAGGCGCAGCGCAAGCCCGGAGGGAAGACCGGGGTCTTTGGACATGGCCAGCCGGGCCACCGCTTCGACGTCGAAGCGCCGGTCGTGCTCCTGCGATGGAGTGCGTGCCGGGTCGTCGGTCATGGCCGGGACGGTAGTCGTCCGTCGCTTCCCGTGCGCCGCGACACCTGCATGTGCATGGCTACGCCGGGTGAACCCCTGGCGGTACCGTCTGACCATGGGCGTCGACTCCTGGCCGCCGGGCGGCCCCGCCGTCCACCGGGCCGAGGGCTCGGTCGGCAGCAGGCGACCGCGGGCCGGCGATGACCTCCCGCGTGGCGGCGCCCCGCGCACGACGGGTGCAGCGCGGGCGGGCCGTCCGCTACCCGGTCGGACCGCACCACGCGCCGCACCGGCAACCGCACGTCACCGCTCCCCGTCGGCCACGGGCGCCCGGCCGGCGGTTCGGTCGGCACCCACGCGGTCACGCGCGCCTGGGGGCGGCCCCCTCGGTGACACCCGCGGCCTGACAGCCGCCGGCGCACTGGTGATCCTGCTGGCCTTCGGCCTCGTCGGCTCGGTCGTCGACCGGTTGCTCGGCCACGGCCTCTGGGTCTTCTTCTCCGTCGGCTTCCTCGCGGCGGTGCTGCTCAACGCCGTCCGCATCCACCTCGAGGACCTCGCCGCGTCGATCGTCCTGGTCCCGATCACCTACGCGATCGCCGGAGCGGTGCCGAATCTCGTCACCGGGCTCGGCTCGGGGTCTGCCCTCAAGCAGGAGGTGGCAGCCGCCGCCGGCGTCCTGGTCTTCGGCACCCCCGTGCTGCTGCTGGCGGTCGTGGTCGCCGCCGCGATCGCCATCGCGCGAGGGCGCTCGGCGATGCACGCCCGGCAACGCGCCCGCTCCCGCGCGACCCGGCAATTCGGAGTCATGCCCCCCGGCGCCCGCCCTCGACGGAATACCCGTGCCGGCGGCGACGCGCAGCGGCGACGCTGAGCAGCGGTCGGGTCAGCTGCCGGTTGCCGCGGCCGCCGTGCGAGCCGCGCGCATGTCTCGTCGCAGCTCGGGCGGCAGGGCGAACTGCAGGTGCTCGTCGGCGGAGACGACTTCTTCGATGTCGGCGAAGCCGTGGACGCCCAGCCAGTCGAGTACGGCCGCGACGAGCTCCTCGGGGACGGAGGCACCGCTCGTGACACCGACGGTGGTGACGCCGGTCAGCCAGGCTTCGTCGATGTCGTCGGCCCCGTCGACCAGGTAGGAGGCCTCGGCACCGGTGGCGAGGGCGACCTCGGTGAGCCGGACGCTGTTGGACGAGTTCCGCGACCCCACCACCAGCACCAGCTCCGAGCGCGGCGCGATGGCTTTCACAGCCCACTGGCGGTTCTGGGTGGCGTAGCAGATGTCGTCGCTCGGGGGGCCCTGCAGCTTCGGGAAGCGCTGCTGCAACGCCCGCAGCGTCTCCTGCGTCTCGTCGACCGACAGCGTGGTCTGGGAGAGGTAGGCGACCTTCTCCGGGTCGCGCACCTCGACCGTGCCGGCTTCCTCCGGCCCGTCGACGAGGTGGATGTTCTCCGGCGCCTGGCCAGTGGTCCCGACGACCTCTTCGTGGCCCTCGTGACCGATGAGAACGATGTCGTAGTCGTCGGCGGCGAAGCGCCGAGCCTCGACGTGCACCTTCGTGACCAGCGGGCAGGTCGCGTCGATGGTCCGCAGCGAGCGCAGGCGGGCGGACTCGTGGACGGTCGGCGCGACGCCATGGGCGGAGAAGACGACCGTGGCCCCTTCGGGTACCTCGTCGTTCTCCTCGACGAAGACGGCGCCCTTCGCCTCGAGGGTGCGGACGACGTGAGCGTTGTGGACGATCTGACGCCGCACGTACAACGGCGGCCCGTAGAGCTCCAACGCCCGTTCGACCGTCTGGACGGCCCGGTCGACGCCGGCGCAGTAGCCGCGCGGCCGTGCGAGCAGAACCTTTCCCATGCTCCCGAGGATACGCGCGGTGGCCCTCCGCCTCGGTACCGGCCGACCGGCCCCGGACAGCGCCTGAGCAGCACGGTTCTTCCGAGTAGAGACCGCAGCCGGGAGGGGTCGGCACCCGCTGCGCGGGCAGTAAGTTTCCCGCCGGGCGTCGGCCAGGCATTATGCAGGTCACTTTTCCCGCACAGCTTTCCCGTACAACGTCGGGCTCGGCGCGTCCGCCGGCGCCGCACCAGGATCCCAGGAGTGCTCTATGCCGTCTGTTCCGGCACTGCCCAAGCCGCTGTCGGCCTACGTCGGCCTGCTCGCCTCAACCGCCGAGACCGCTCGTGACGCTGTCCGGCAGGGTCCGGCCGGGGCGGCCCGTCTGCCGCTGCTCGCGCTCAGCCAGGTGCTGTCCAGCCGCGAGCGCTACGACGAGCTCGCCCAGCGCGGCGAGATCCTGCTCGGCCGCCTCCTCTCCCGGCTCGGTGGACAGGCCCAGGACGTCGAGGCGAAGGCGGCCAAGGCCCGCCGGACCGCCGAGAAGCGCGTCAGCGGTGAGGTACAGGGCCAGGCCGCCGCGCTCTCCGGCAAGACCGACACCGCGAAGGCCGCTGCCCGCGAGGCGAGCGACCGGGTGGGTGCCGAGATCGAGGAGGCGCGCCGCAAGGTGACCGCCCTCGCCGGGCGCGCCGGGGTGGCCGCCAGCGATGCGACGGTCCGGGTGGAGGACGCGGCGCTCGCGGCGGCCGAGACCCTGCGTGACGGCGTCCGGACCCTGGCCGACTCCGCGGAGCAGACCGCCGAGCAGATCGAGCAGACCGCACGCGGGTTGCTGGGTTCCGCCCCGGCCGCGGAGAAGGCCGTCGAGGAGGCCGCGGAGGAATTCAAGTCCGCGGCCTCGAAGCTCGCCGACCGCACCGACGAGGCCATCGGCACGGCTGAGAGCAAGACCCGGCAGGCCGGCAAGACCGCGTCGTCCCGCGCCGAGCAGCTCGGCAACACGGCTGGTGCCGCGGTGGCCGGAGCAACCGGTCGGGCGGCGGACGCCGCGGAGAAGGCGGTCGGCAAGGCCGACGTCGCCGCCGATCGGGCGGCGGACCGCGTGGACGAGGCGGCCGGCTCGGCCGCCGCTGAAGCAACTGACACGACGGACAAGGCCGAGACCGCGCCGAAGAACCACCCCACGCCCAAGCGCGACGAGGTCCGGGCCGAGAAGGCCGAGGAGATCCGGGAGGCCGCACAGAAGACCGCGGCGAAGAAGGCCGCCAAGAAGGCGGCGGCACCGGCGCGTCCGACGCCCACCGTGGTGAGCACCCCGGCGACGCCTCCGGCTGCGAAGCAGGCGACCCGGGTTCCGTCGAAGACACCGGCCGCCGCCGCACCTGCGCCGGCGAAGGTCGCCCCGGCCAAGGTCGCTCCGGTCAAGTCGGCCACCCCCGCGACGGCGACGCCGGCCAAGGCTGCCCCGGCGGCGGCTGCCCCGACCACGGCTGCCCCGACCACGGCTGCCCCCGCCAAGGCTGCCCCTGCCAAGGCCGCCTCCACCGGCCAGTCAGCCGCGGCGGCCGCCGACCCGTTGGGCAACCAGCTCGAGATCCCGGCCGCGCTGCGCTCGGCCGCCGGGCCCACCCTCGAGCACGACCAGCTGCCGCTGCCGGACTTCGACCACATGACGCTGGGGTCGCTGCGGGGACGGCTTCGCCGCCTCGACAACGTCTCGCTCGTCCAGCTCCTCGACTACGAGCAGGCGCACGCCAAGCGGCTCCCGATCGTGAGCATGCTGCAGAACCGGCTGCGCAGCGCCATCGAGGCCGGTGAGCCCACCGGCGCCGCGCCGCAGGCCACGCCCGCTGACGTGCCGTCGGCGACGCCGGCCCAGCCCTCGGCGGCCACCCCGGCCACCACGAACAACGGCCCGGTCGACAGCGACTC
>JAVEDQ010000228.1 GCA_030840885.1 Frankiaceae bacterium | reverse complement strand
CGATGGTGCGGACCTCGACGTCGCCGTTCTGCAGCCAGTCGAAGAGCCGACCGATGGTGTTGTCGTTCTTGGCGATATAGCCGTCCAGCGACATCGACGCGTTGGCGATCACTTTGCCCATGGTGTGCTCCTTCGGTCCAAGAACGAGTTCCCTGTATCGACCAGTGAGGCGAGGCGAAGTCACCGCATACACACGGTCGTCATGGTCGGTGAGCCTAGATCCGGCGAGCTCGCGGTTCGGCTCGGGTGGTGGAGGTTGCAGGCAACCGGGTGGAGGCGAACAGTGCTGCGAGCAGCAGCGCACACGTCGCACTGAATCCGATCAGGAGCCCGCCTTGAAGGCCCACGCTTCGGGAGGCCGCCGCGTTGACCGCTATGCCGACGAGAGCCGGACCGAACCCTGACCCGAGGACGTCTCCGAGCTGGTACTGAGCCAGCGTCGTGACCTCGTCGCCGCTAGCGGCCACGTCAGTGGCCAGGACCCCGATGGCCGGGTAGGTCATGCCCATGCCGAGCCCGGACACGCCCCACGCCACGTAGACGACGATCACGACGCCACTCGCCACGCCTGCAACGACACCGCCGACGCCGAGGAGCATCAGCGCCTCACCGAGGGTCGCGATTCTTGCCAAGGGCCGGCTGTTCGCCAACCGGGACTGGGCCCACGTGCCGATCGTCCAGGACAGGACCCCACAGGTGACCACAATGCTTGCAACGGTGAGTGTCAGCCCGGCGACACGCGTGAGGTAGGCGGGCAGGAACCCCTCCACCGAGAAGAACGCGGCGTTCGCCAAGAACCCGGACGCGATGACAGCCGGAAGGCCGCGGCGAGCCGTGAACGTGCCTCGCGGGAGGATGCGGGTCAGCGCCGCAACCGCCGCGACGGCCATGGGGACGACCAGCAGCACACCCCACCGTCCAGGGGCGGTGAGCACAGCCAGCAGGGTCAGCGTGCTCACCGCGAAAACCACCAGCACGGACGTCCCGGCTGGGCTGACGTCGCTCGACGGTTCGCCGCGCCCGTCCTGCTCGAGCGACGGGTGCAGCATCCACACGGCGGGTACGACGAGCGGAACGATGAGCGCGAACGCCCAGCGCCATCCGAGTGTGGATGCGACCAAACCCCCGTACCCAGGACCAACCAGACCAGGGATCGCCCATGCCACCGCCAGCGCCGCGTACATCCGCGGCCGCAGACGGAGCGGGTACCGCCGTGTGAAGACCGCCAGCAGCAGCGCGTACTGCGCGCCGGAACCTGCGCCCTGGACGACGAGCCCGGACACGAAGACCCACGGCTCGGGAGCCGAGATCACCAGGAGGCTGCCCGCTACGAACGCACCTACACTCGCGTAGAACGCCCGCCGCAGCCCCCACCACTGCACCAGCCGCGGCGTGAACGGCAGGACGACCACGGTGGCCACCTGCGGTGCGCTCAGCGCCGCCCCGTACAGCCGCACCCCGCCGAGGTCGGAGACCACCGCCGGCAGCACCGCGACCGTGACCAGCACTTGAACCGCAACCAGGCTCTCCATCAGGAGCAGGCCGGCCGTGGTCCGCGCCAGACCACCGACCACCAGCTCCCGCCAGCCCAGGATCGCAGACTCCTCCCCCGGCGCGGCCACGCCTGACGGTACCGACTCCGCGCGGAGGTGGCCTCGTCGCAGCCCTGCGACGCACCCCTGCAGCGGCGTGAAAGCGCGCTCGCGGGGCACAGGACTGCCCATGGCCCTACGTACGAACAAGACCTGGTTCGGCGTCGTCCTGGATGGACCGGACGCCCGCGAGCTCGCGCACTTCTACCAGCGGTTGCTCGGCTGGACGATCTTCAACGAGTCCGACGACTGGGTGGACCTGGCGCCGTCGGAGGATGCGGGCTACAACCTCGCCTTCACCACTGAGAAGAACTACGCCCGGCCGGTCTGGCCCACCGTGGAGGGCCAACCCCAGATGTCGCTGCACCTCGACATCGAGGTCGACGACCTCGAGCAGGCGGTTGCGCACGCCGTCGGGGTGGGTGCCGAGCTGGCCGGGTTTCAGCCACAGAAAAACGTTCGGGTGATGCTCGACCCGGCCGGACACCCGTTCTGCCTCTACAACGACGACTGAGCGAGCACGCCGTCGACCTCGGTGCGACGCTCTGGCGGCCGCTCGTCGGCCAGCTCCGGTCGCCCCCTCGCGGTGGGACGACGTGCGGATTGCGGGGGACGGCGGGCTCGAGACCTGGTGCTCTACGCTTCGCTGCATGGGTGGATCGGGAGTGGACCCGGCTCGGGTGGCAGCGCTCAAGGAGCGTGAGGACGCCGAGTTCGTGCGGATGCGCCCGCGCAGTCAGGAGCTGTGGGCCGCTGGGCGGGCAGTGATGCCGAACGGCGTACCGATGAGCTGGTTGCGAACCTCGTACGACCACCCTCCGCTTTTCATCGAATCGGCCGCCGGATCCCGCCTGCGCGACGTCGACGGCCATGAGTACGCCGACTTCAACATCGCCGACATGTCCATGTTCACCGGCTATGGCCCGGCGGCTGTTGTCGAGGCGGTGAGCCGGCAGGTCGCGCTCGGATCGCAGTACCTGCTGCCGACCGAGGACGCCATCTGGGTAGCAGGCGAGCTGGCGCGGCGCTACGGCCTCCCACT
>JAVEDQ010000189.1 GCA_030840885.1 Frankiaceae bacterium | reverse complement strand
CGGACAGCACAGCCCGCTCGGCCTCCTCCGTGCCCGAGCAACGGTTGCGATCGGTCCTCGACGCCGCCAGGCTCGGCACCTTCGACATCGACGTCGCCGCCGGGCTCGTCACGCTCGACCGACGGGGCCGCACCGCGTTCGGAATCGACGGTGACGAGGGTGCCGTCGCCGTCGACGAGTTGCTCGAGGTCGTCCTCGTCGGCGACCGGGCGGCGGCGGCCCGCGTGCTCCGGCCCGACGCCCACACCAACGCCGAGACCGTCGAGTGCCGGGTCGGGCTGGAAGGTGCACCCCGCTGGCTCGAGGTCCACACCGAGGTCGTCCGCGACGGCGGGGGCCCGACCCACGTGCTGGGCACCGTCCGCGACATGACCGAGCTGCGGGCGGCACGGAACGAGGTGGCACGCGTACTCGACCAGGTCGGCGGGGCCTTCCTGGCGCTCGACCTCAACGACGCGGTCGTCACGATGAACCGCTCCGCCGAGCGGCTGCTCCGCCGCAGCGGTGCCGCCATGCTGGGCCGTCCCTTCTGGAGCGACGTCCCCGGCCTGCTCGGCCCCTCCTTCGCGGTGCCGCCGAGCGACGTCGTTCGCGGACCCTCCGGCGTCGAGCAGCTCGGGACCCCGGCCGTCGAGCCCGTCGTCGTCGAGGACTGGTCGGAGCTGCTCGGGCGCTGGGTCGAACTACACGTCCACCGGCATCCGGGCGGCACGTGGCTCTACCTGACCGACGTCTCCGAACGGCGGGCCACGGCGGACCGGAACCGCCGGTTGCAGCAGATCGCCGCGGCGCTGGCACGGTCCCTCACCACGGTGGACGTGGCTGCCGCCGCCCTGGAGCACGCCCGCTCAGGGGTCCGTGCCGAGTCGGCCGGCGTCCTGCTCGTCGACGACGAGCGCCGGGAACTGCACCTCGAGGCCGGCCTCGAGGAGTTGAGCCCCGCGATGCGGCAGCGCTGGTCGCGGCTGCCGCTCAGCGCCAGCACCCCGTTGAACCTCGCCATGGACACGGCGGTCCCGCAGCTGGTGGGGGCCGGCGAGGTCGTCGACCGCTGGCCGCACCTGGCCCGCGACGTCCAACAGGTCGGCGCGTCGTTCTTCGCGCTCTTCCCGCTGGTGACGGCGGGCAGACCGCTGGGGTTGCTCGTTCTCGGTTGGACGACGCGCACGTCGCTCGACGACGACGAGCTCGCCTTCCTCGGAGCGGTGTCGGCGCAGTGCGCCCAGGCCCTCGAGCGAGCCGCGCTGTTCGACCAGCAGCTGCGCATCGCCGAGAGCCTGCAGCGCAGCCTGTTGCCGCAGCGGCTGCCCGAGGTGCCGTCCATCGAGTTGGGTGCCCGCTACCTCGCCGGTGCCGCCGGTCTGCAGGTCGGTGGCGACTGGTACGACGTGCTGCCGTTGCCGGACGGCCGGGTGGCCTTCGCCCTCGGGGACGTCGTCGGCAAGGGACTGCCCGCGGCCAGTGCGATGGGCCAGGTCCGTTACGCCCTGCGCGCCTACGCGGTGCTCGACCCCGCTCCCGCGGCCGTACTCGCCTGCCTCGACGACTTCTTCGCCACCCGCGACGACGAGGAGATCGTCACCCTCGTCTACGGGGTGCTCGATCCCGCCGACGGCGTGCTGACCTGGGCCAACGCGGGGCACCCACCGCCGCTCGTGGTCAGCAGCCGGGGCAAGGACGCATCGGCGACGGGCACCGGGTCCACATCCCGCACGCTCTCGGCCGTGGCCGACGGCACGCCGCTCGGCGTGCGCTCGCACCGGAAGGAGGCGACCCTGCAGCTTGCCCCCGGGGACTGCCTCGTCCTGTACTCGGACGGGCTGGTCGAGTCACGGACGAGGCCGGTCGGTGAGGGCCTGGAAGCGCTGTTGCTCGTGGCCACCGAGCCAGGGCTTGCCGAGGCCCCCGCCGACGACATGGTGGGTCGGCTGCTCAGCCGGATGCTCGGCCCCCGTGACGCCGAGGACGACGCCACTCTGCTGGCCGTCCGCTGGCTCGGCGCGGCCGACATGAAGAGCCGGGCGCGGCCCGTCGCGGACTCCTCCGAGAGGCCGCCCCACACCGCGAGCACGAAGCTGCGGCCCGAGGCACTCGCCAGCTCCTCGGCCCGGCGGTTCCTGCGCTCCCTGCTCGACCGGTGGTCCCTGCTCGAGCTGAGCGACGTGGCCGAGTTGTGCGTCAGCGAGCTCGTCACCAATGCCGTGCTGCACGCCCGCACCCCGATCGAGGTCGACGTGCGCGCCGGGCGAGGGGTGCTGCACGTCGAGGTCCGGGACCGCGGCGGCCATCGGATCGACCTTCCCGCACCGAAGGAGCCGGGCGAGACGCTGGAGAGCGGCCGTGGCCTCTACATCGTCCAGGCGCTGTCGTCGGCAACCGGGGTACGCACCGGCGGTCACGGTACGAGCGTCTGGTTCGAGTTGAACCTGCCGTCGACGGACGACCCGGCCGTCGAACGCGTCAGCACAACCGGCCTCGGTTGATCGGTTTGTCCGGCCGTTCCGGCTCCCGTATGCTCAGCTTGCTCCCGGCGGCAGACGCTGGGGGATCATCGGCGTCATCTGCCACGCGCAGCAGCCGTGGCCCCCATCGTCTAGTGGTCCAGGACGCCGCCCTTTCAAGGCGGTAACACGGGTTCGAACCCCGTTGGGGGTACGCAGTTCAAACTGAAAAGCATGGTCTCGTGGTGAAGTCTGGAGTTCACGCCGCCCTGTCAAGGCGGAGGTCGCGGGTTCGAATCCCGTCGAGACCGCTCGCAAGAGCTCACGTCCTCAGTAGCGGTAGCCGCACCGAGAACGTCGCCCCCCGGCCCGGCTCGGTCCGGACCTCGACTCGTCCGGCGTGCGCCGCCACCAGCGCAGCCACGATCGAGAGACCCAGGCCCGACCCGGCCCCCTCGTCTGTGCCGGCTGTGAAGCCGGTGCCGGCTGTGAAGCCAGTGCCGCCAGTGCCGCCGCGGGTACGCGACGGGTCGGCGCGGTAGAAGCGCTCGAACACACGCCGCGCGTCCTCCGGGGCGAGGCCGGGGCCGCTGTCGATCACGTCGAGGACGGCTTCGGCACCCTCGACCGCCACGCGCACCGTGATGGGTGACGCGGGCGGAGTGTGCCGACGCGCGTTCGACATCAGATTGCCCAGCACCTGCCGCAGTCGTGCCTCGTCGCCGAGCACCACCGGCGGGGTGTTCTCGAGCCCCTCGGCCCGTAGGCGCACGGGCCGGTCCCGGTCGATCGTGCCGGCGTCGGAGACCGCCTCGGAGGCCAGGTGCAGCAGATCCACCGGCTTGCGCTCGAGGGGCCGCTGCTGGTCCAGCCGGGCCAGCAGGAGCAGGTCGTCGACGAGCAGCCCCATGCGCTGGGCCTCGCTCTCGATGCGCCGGAGCAGGTCCGCCACCGCCGCCGGGTCGCGCACGGCCCCCTGCCGGTGCAGCTCGGCGAACCCGCGGATGGAGGTGAGCGGGGTGCGCAGCTCGTGGCTCGCGTCGGCGACGAAACGACGCATCCGCTCCTCGGAGGCACGTGCCCCTTCCTCG
>JAVEDQ010000187.1 GCA_030840885.1 Frankiaceae bacterium | reverse complement strand
CGAGCCGCTGCACCTCCGCCTTGCCGTTCTGGGCCTGCTCGACGAGCCGGGCGAGTTGCGCCAGTTGTGTATGGGCGCCGATCCGGGTCGCGCGGACCGCGAGCCGGCCGCCGACGTTGACCGTCGCGCCGACTACTGCGGACCCGGGGCGGACCTCGACCGGCACCGACTCACCCGTCAGCAGGGACTGGTCGACCGCGGAGGTGCCGTCGACGACGACGCCGTCGGTCGCGACCTTCTCCCCCGGCCGCACGACGAAGACATCGCCGACGACCAGACGATCGAGCGGGATGCGCTGTTCGCGGCCGCCGCGCAGCACGCCGACGTCCTTGGCGCCCAGGGCCAGCAGGGCCCGCAGCGCGGCTCCGGCACGTCGCTTCGAGCGCGCCTCGGCGTAGCGACCAGCGAGCAGGAAGGTCGTCACCCCGGCGGCGACCTCGAGGTACAGGGCGCGGGAACCCTCGCCGCGGGCGACGGTGAAATCGAAGCCGTGCCGCATCCCGATCGTCCCGGCGTCGCCGAAGACCAGGGCGTAGAGCGACCAGCCGACGGCGGCGAGCACCCCCATCGAGACCAGCGTGTCCATGGTCGCGGCGCCGTGGCGCAGGTTGACGGCGGCAGCGCGGTGGAACGGCCAGGCACCCCAGGTGACGACCGGGGCGGCGAGGGCGAGCGACACCCACTGCCAGCCGTCGAACTGCCACGGCGTGACCATCGCCAGTACGACCACGGGCACGCTCAGCACGGCCGAGACCAGCAGCCGCCAGGGCCACGCGGTGTCCTCGGTCGCCCGGTCCTCGTCACGCTCGGCTGCGGCCGGGACCGCCGCGGTGTAGCCCGCCTGCTCGACGGCGGCGACGATGTCGGCCACCGCGACACCGGACGGCGCGACCACCGCGGCCTGTTCGGTGGCGTAGTTGACCGACGCCGTGACGCCGTCGAGGCGGTTCAGCTTCTTCTCGACCCGGTTGGCGCAGGCGGCGCAGGTCATGCCGCCGATCTGCAGCCGGATCGCACGTGGCCCGACTGTCGGGGAGTCCACCTTCGTCGCCGAACGGTTCATGTCAGGACCGGACGAGCCGGGCGATGGCCTCGCTGGCCTCGCGGATCTTCTCGTCCGCCGCCGTGCCGCCGTGCTCGGCCGTGGCCGCGACGGCATCGGCGACGCAGTGCGACATGTGGTCCTCGAGCAGGCCGAGTGCCACGGCCTGCAGCGCCTTCGTTGCGGCGGAGACCTGGGTGAGGATGTCGATGCAGTAGGCCTCGTCCTCCACCATCCGCTGCAGGCCCCTCACCTGGCCCTCCACGCGCCGCAACCGCTTGAGGTAGGCCTCTTTGCTGCCGGTGTATCCGTTCGCCACGTCCGCCCCTCTCCAAGACTCCACCACCATACCCCCGTAGGGTTTGTTGCGGCGGACGTGACCCGGAGGGGCTAGGCGGCCTGTTCGCGGTTCGGGCCGAGCAGCCGGATGCGGGCGCCGGTGGGGTCGGCGATCTCGGCCAACCGGCCGTAGGGCGTGTCCTGGGCGGGAGCCACGACCGACCCGCCGAGCTCGGTCGCCCGGGTCTGTACGGCGTCGGCGTCGTCCACGGCGATGTAGACCGACCAGTGCGACGGCTCGCCCTCGGCCAGGAACCCCGACGCGTCCATCACTCCGGCGGCCTGCAGGTCCCCGATCTGCAGCACCGAGTAGCGGAACTCGTCGGTGTCGCCCATCGACTGCGTCTCCCAGCCGAAGACCGTCCGGTAGAAGGGCAGCACGGCCGCGTAGTCGCGGGTGTGCAGCTCCCACCAGGCGGGCTTGCCGGTCTCGGCGTAGGCCGGGAAGCCGAAGAAGCTGCCCGGCTGCCAGGCGCCGACGACGGCTCCGGACGGGTCGACGACGCAGGCCATCGTGCCGACATCCCCGATCGGCATCGGCGGCACGAGGACGGTACCGCCCTCCGCGGCGGCGCTCGCCACGGTCTTCTCGACGTCGTCGGTGGCCAGGTAGACCGCCCATACGTCGCCGGAATCGCCCGGCGCGCAGCCCGCGACCGGCGCGTCGCCGGAGAAGAACATGAAGTATCCGCCGTACTGCTCGTCGGCCTCGGCGGCGGTCCAGCCGAACAGCTCGGTGTAGAAGCGCCGTGCGCCCTCGGCGTCGCTGGTGGTGAGGTCGATCCAGGTCGGGGCGCCGGGGGTGGCCGACGTGCGTGTGGGCATCTCGATCTCCGCTCTCGCTGTGGTCTGACATAGGCCAGACGCGCTACCGGAACGGAAATCATCGGTTCCCTGAGATGGGTGTCAAGCGCCTGCCCTCCCTCCTACGATGACGCTGTGACTGCGCCGACGACTGTGGAAACCCTTGGACCCGCCGAGCTCGAAACCCGTTTCCAGGACCACCGGATCGAGTTGCAGGCCTACTGCTACCGGATGCTCGCCTCGCCCTTCGAGGCGCAGGACGCCGTCCAGGAGACCTTCATCCGGGCCTGGAAGGCCATCGACCGCTTCGAGGGCCGCTCGTCGCTGCGGTCCTGGCTCTACCGCATCGCCACCAACGTCTGCCTCGACATGCTCCGCAGCGGGCAGCGTCGCGCCCGGCCGATGGACCTGGGCCCGGCCCAGGAGCCCGTGGCGTCGAACCTGCGTGAGCTGCCCGAGACGACCTGGCTCGAGCCGGCCCCCGACGCGCTGCTCGTGTCGGCCGCCGGCGACCCGGCCGAGACGGCGGCCGTCCGCGACTCGGTCCGCCTCGCGTTCGTCGCCGCCCTGCAGCACCTGCCGGCGCGGCAGCGGGCCGCGCTGATCCTCTGCGAGGTGCTGCAGTGGAAGGCGAGCGAGGCCGCGGAGCTGCTCGAGACGAGCGTGGCGTCGGTCAACAGCGCCCTGCAGCGGGCCCGGGCCACGCTCGGCTCGGTCACGCCGTCCCCCGACCGGGCCGCCCTCGACGCGAAGCCGCTGAGCGAGACCGACTCCGAGCTGCTCACGCGCTACCTGCGCGCCTTCGAGGCCTACGACATGACCGCACTGACCGCGCTCATCCACGAGGACGCGACCCAGTCGATGCCGCCGTTCGACCTCTGGCTGTCGGGGCGCGACGACGTCTTCGCCTGGTGGTTCGGGCCCGGCATCGGCTGCCAGCACTCGAAGCTCGTCCCCGTCGGGACCGCCAACGGCCTCCCGGCCTACGGCCAGTACAAGCCCGATCCGGAGGGTGGCTACTCGGCGTGGGCCATCCAGGTGATCGAGGTGCGCGGCGACAAGATCGGCGAGATGACGTTCTTCCTCGACACCGAAGCGCTGTTCCCGCTGTTCGGGTTACCGCTCCGGCTCGACGCCTGACGCGCCGACGTCCTGGGGCTCGGCCGGCAGCACGTCCTGCAGCCCGAGCAGGCCGATCAGCTCGACCAGCTCCGGTGACGCCGCACGCATAGTGATGAGGCACCCGGCGCGCTTGGCCGCGAGCTGCAGCCGGGCCAACGCCTCCACGGCCACGGCGTCGGCGGCCACGTCCTCGACGTCGCACAGCAGCGGGGAGCCGGCGTGGACCTGCAGCACCCCGCAGACGCGTTCGGTCAGCCCGGGCAGGTCCTCACGCCGGAGCGGACCCCAGATGCGGAAGCCGGGGCCAGGTGCCGCCGCATCAGCCATGCGGTCAAGACGGAGCTCCCGGCTGGAACTCATCGGTCGCCGCCCATGACCCGCGAGGTCATCGACCCCGTACGTCCGCCGCGGCAAGGTCGGAGACATCACCTGCCGACTGCAGTGATCGACCTGGAGGTCCCCATGCCCGCCTACGCCATCGCCTCGTTGCGCACCGTCGACGTCAACGACGAGATCCTCGAGTACCTCGAGAAGATCGACGCCAGCCTCGACCCCTTCGACGGCCGCTTCCTCGTCCACGGCTCGACGCCGGAGGTGATCGACGGCGACCTGCCGGGCGCCGTCGTCGTCATCGAGTTCCCCGACCTGGCCGCCGCGCACGCCTGGTACCACTCCCCGGCCTACCAGGAGATCCTGCCGCTGCGGCTGCGCAACAGCACCGGCGGAGCCGTGATCGTCGACGGGGCTCCGGAGGGTTACCGGGCGGCGCACTACGCTGCGAAGCTGCTCGCCCTCTGACCCAGAGACAGCCGACTTGGAAGGCACCTCATCGCTCGTTCTTCGCTGCGGCTCGCGGCGCTCGCGCTACTGCTGGTGGCAAGCGGCTGCGGTGCCTCCGCGACGATCGGCCCGGCGCCGAACACCGGCCCGACGGTCGCCGAGCTACCGAGTGCCGCGGTCCACAACGACGCCGACGTCACCTTCGCCACGGCCGTGGTCGTGTTGCACCGGCGGGCCGTCGCCGCGGCCGCACCTGCCGCGCAAGGTGCGACCGAACCGCGCGTGAAGGCTCTGGCGGCCGAAGTGCTCGCGGTCGACCAGCCGGAAATCGACTCGCTGACGAGCTACCTCCAAGCCTGGGACGCGCCCGTTCCTGCCGAGCAGCCGGGCGTCGCACCCGACCGGAGCTTCCTCGACACGGTGCTGACTTCCACACCGGATGTGGTCGCCGCCGCGCGACGCGAGCAGCAGACCGGGCGGTACGAGCCGGCCCGCGAACTCGCCGGGTTGATCCTCACGGAGCAGACCGCGCGGGTCGACCGGGCCCGGTCGCTGCGCGGTTAGCAGGCTCAGCGCAGCGGCGGAATCACCCGTTCGGCAACGAGCCGGTCGAACAGCTCGAGGAATCGGTCCTCGCTGTCGAGGCACCGGGCGAACCCTGCTTGCCGTGCCTTGATCGTCGACGTGACGTTGTCGAACTCGGAGCGGAACAGGAAGTCGCCGAAGTCCCATCCGGCGAGGTGCTCGAAGGGTGTCCGGACCAGGTCGTGCCGCTCGACGAGCCGGTTCCAGACGTTGGCGTGCAGCGGCATCGCCTCGGCGAGCGGTACAGGCTGCGGCTCGGCGTAGTCCATGCCAAAGTGCTGGGCGAAGGCCGGCCACAGCTGCCGCCAGCGCAGCTGGTCGCCGTTGGTGATGTTGAAGATCTGGCCCGCTGCGGCGGGTTCCGCGCCGGCCCAGACCGTCGCCTGCGCGAGCAACTCCGCGTCGGTCACCTGGTACAGCGCGTCGTAGGCGGCGTGTGTCCCCGGGAAGCGCAGCGGCTGGCCGAGCTCACGGCAGATGCTGGCGTACACCGCGATCACCATGAGCAGGTTCATCGGGTTGCCGACGGCATAGCCGATGACGCCCTCCGGCCGGAGGACCGTGAGTTCGAAGCCGCGCTCGGCGGCGACGGCCCGCAGCACGTCCTCCTGGTCGTAGTAGAAGTTGGGCTGGATCAACCGGGGGTCGCGTTCCTTCGCCGGGGTGTTGAAGTAGCCGAGGTGCGCGCCGTAGGCCTTGCCGCCCTGGTAAAGCGTCACGTGCTGCAGCGGAGCCCCGGCGGTGGCCAGGCCGTCGAGCGTGTTCTGCAGCAGCGCGACGTTGGCCTCTGAGAGCTCGGCGGTGGTCGGCCGCTCCGTGTAGGCGCCGAACACGACGTGCGTGGTGTCGCTCGCCACGGCGAGCCCGTCCCGGGACCCCTCGGCGTCGAGCAGGTCGACGCGCAGATGCTCCCACTGGCCGGCGAACTGGGTAGCGCCCTCGACGGGTCGTCTGCTGATCCCGCGCACCTGCCGACCGAGCCGGAGGTACTCGGCGACGGCATGTCGGCCGATCACCCCACCGGCGCCGGTGACCAGGACAGGGCCGTCTGCAGGAGAACCGTGGGCAACAGAAGACGTCACGCACTCGTCCTGCCCGGGGTGGTCGCGGTCAGACCGGGCAGGACCCGGGCATGCCCGCGTCCTCCGACAGCCCACAGGACCGTCAGGTCCTCGTCGCCGGCGCCGCCGCGAGCGTCGTCGGGCCCGTTATGGGGCTGCTGTGGCACTTCGTCGTCAAGTCCGGGCGCTAGTGCTGCTCCCGGCAGTCCCTCACGACCGTGACGCCATCGTTGCCTGGGTCGACGAGCACCTCGGCTATCTCAGCGCCGATGCGGTGGCGGCGTCGGACATTCGCGGCGGTCAGCAGGCGGCGGACACCGCGCTGGCGACCCTCGACCTCACTGGCTACGCGTCGCAGCGCAGCGCCGTCCTGCCGGTCGAGCGACGCGGCGCGACCCGGCTCTCGCCCTACATCCGCCACGGCCTGCTGCCGCTGCCCCAGGTGTGGGCAGCGGCGAAGGACGCCCCTCCCCGCGACCGGAAGCGCTTCCGCGACGAGCTGCTCTGGCAGGAGTACGCCCGCCACGTCTACGCCCGCATCGGCCGCGCGCATCGCGAGCCACTGCGGTTCGCCTCGCCGACGGCCGCACCATCCTCCGCACCACAGCACGGCGACGAGCCGTGGCACGACTGGCCCTGGCCGGAGGCGATGGCCTGCATGGCGGCGACCTCCCGCGAGCTCACCGAGGACGGCTGGCTGGTCAACCAGACCCGGATGTGGATGGCGTCGCAGTGGGCGGTCCGCGCCGG
>JAVEDQ010000184.1 GCA_030840885.1 Frankiaceae bacterium | reverse complement strand
CGGGTGCTCGTCCTCGGCCGGACCGGGCGGAATTTCGCGGCCGGGATGAGCGGTGGCATCGCCTACCTGCTCGACGCCGACACCGAGCGCATCAACCCCGAGATGGTCGACGTCGAGCCGCTCGACGCCGAGGACGAGGACACCGTCCGCGACCTGCTCTCGCGGCACGCGGCCGAGACCGGATCGTCGGTCGCCTCGGCACTGCTCGAGGACTGGCGTCCCGAGCGTTTCACCCGAGTCATGCCCCGCGACTTCAAGCGCGTCCGTTCCGCGATGCGGGAGGCCGAGGAGTCCGGTCGTGACGCCAACGAGCTGATCATGGGAGCACTCCGTGGCTGACCCGACCGGTTTCCTCAAGTACAAGAAGGCGACGCCCGAGCGTCGGCCCGTCGAGGAGCGTGTCCACGACTGGAAAGAGGTCTACAAGACCTTCCCGATCGAGTCGCTGCAGACGCAGGCGACCCGCTGCATGGACTGCGGCATCCCCTTCTGCCACAACGGCTGCCCGCTCGGCAACATCATCCCCGAGTGGAACGACCTGGCCCGGAAGGGGCTGTGGGACGAGGCGATCGACCGGCTGCACGCGACGAACAACTTCCCGGAGTTCACCGGCACGCTGTGCCCGGCTCCGTGCGAGGCAGCCTGCGTGCTCGGGATCGCCGACGACCCGGTGACCATCAAGCAGATCGAGGTCACCATCATCGACCAGGCGTGGAAGCGCGGCCTGGTCAGCCCGATCCCTGCCGACGAGTCCACCGGCAAGCGGGTCGCGGTCGTCGGCAGCGGCCCGGCCGGGCTCGCCGCCGCGCAGCAGCTGACCCGAGCCGGCCACGAGGTCGTCGTCTACGAGCGTGCCGCCCGCATCGGTGGCCTGCTGCGCTACGGCATCCCCGAGTTCAAGATGGAGAAGCGCCAGCTCGATCGACGTCTCGAGCAGATGGAGCAGGAGGGCACGAAGTTCGTGACCTCGTGCACCATCGGCGAGGACGTATCGGTCGAGGAGCTCGACCACTCCTACGACGCAGTGGTGCTCGCCGTCGGGTCGACGGTCGGCCGTCAGCTCCCCGCCGAGGGCCACGAGCTCGACGGGATCCATCTCGCGATGGAGTACCTCACTCCTTCCAACCAGGTGCAGGAGGGGACGCTCGCCGAGACGCCGATCTCCGCGGCCGGCAAGCACGTCGTCATCATCGGCGGCGGTGACACCGGGGCCGACTGCCTCGGCACCGCTCTCCGGCAGGGTGCGGCCTCGGTGACGCAGCTCGAGATCATGCCCCGGCCGCCGGAGCAGCGCTCGCCGTCCACGCCGTGGCCGACCTGGCCGTTGATGTACCGGACCTCCAGCGCGCACGAGGAGGGCGGCGAGCGGCTGTTCGCCGTCTCCACCCAGCGCTTCACCGGTGACGACGCCGGCCACGTCCGCGGGCTCGACCTCATCGAGGTGGAGAGCAAGGACGGTCGGTTCGAGCCCATCGCGGGAACCGAGCGGCAGATCGCCGCCGACCTGGTGCTCCTGGCGATGGGCTTCACCGGCCCGGAGCCGACGGGCCTGCTCGCCGCGCTCGGTGTCGAGCTGGACAACCGCGGTGCGATCGTCCGCTCCGCGAAGTGGGAGACCACCCAGCCCGGCGTGTTCGTCTGCGGCGATGCGGGGCGCGGGCAGTCGCTGATCGTGTGGGCCATCGCCGAGGGTCGCGCGTGCGCCGCGGCGGTGGACGAGTCGCTGATGGGGGCCAGCCTGCTGCCGGTGCCCATCACGCCCACCATGCGCTGAGGGCGCGCTCGTCACCCGGTTGCTCGGCACCCGATCCCTCGACAGCTGGCCCCGGCTGCCGATGGGAACGGCAGGACGCGATACGGCGGGCGATCCCCGGCGAGTAGCGTCTCCCCAGTACTTGTAGCGGAAGGTGGCGTGGATGACCGACGTCGTCGTCGATCTCGATCCGGCACTGGCGGCAGGTCTCACCGACGACCACCGCACTGCGGCCGAGGTGCACGTCCTGCGAGGTCGGGCCGAGTCGCTGCGTGGTCCCAAGAGCGGTTCCCGCGCCCTGGTCCTGGCGATGCGCGCCTCGGAGCTGGAGCAGGCTCTGCTCTCCTCGGCCGGCCTCGACCACGGCGCCGAACTGCTGCGCGAGATGGAGCACCACGCCGTCACCGTCGCCGCGCTCGAGCGGTGGCGCTACGCGCAGGACCTCGCACAGCGCCTCATCTTCGACTGAGCCCGCGCCTCGACTAAGTCCGCGCCTCGACTGAAGCCCGCGCCTCGACTGACTGTCAGCCGCGGCCGCGTCGCCGATCGATCCGGAAGCTGCTGCGCAGCGTCGGGTTGCGCGGGGGCGGACGCCGCGGCCGGTGGACGGGGATGTCCACCGGCACCTCGCGGGCGCCTTCCAGCTCACCCAGGATCCGTCGCAGGTCGGTCAGCACGCTGCCGATCACCAGCCAAGTTCCGGGGGTCAGCTCCGCTGAGCGCGCTGCCCGGATCGCCTCCCGCACGGCACGCCGGGTCTCGGGCAGCTGCTGGGCCAGCGCGTGCATGGCCGTCGGCGACCCGATCTGGTTGGCGTCGTCGACAGCGGCGATGCCGAACTGCTCCAGGGCCGTGGCGACCTGGCGCAGCACGGTGACCAGCTCGTTCCGCAGTTCGACCGGGGGCGGCTCCAGCGGCGACGACCCAGGCGGCGTCCGGCGCTGCAGCGCGCCGCTCTCGGCCGCCGCGACGGCTG
>JAVEDQ010000156.1 GCA_030840885.1 Frankiaceae bacterium | reverse complement strand
GGCTGTCGCTGCATCCTCGTCCCGACGTTCTCACCGGACGTCATCCCGGAAGGCGTCGACGTGCACCCCACGCTCGAGCGGGTCGACCTCATCGGTCTGATCCACGCGATGGGACGTTTCCGGAGTTCCGAGGACGCGTCCTAAGTCGTCGCGATGGCCTGCAGGACGTTGATCCGCGATGCACGCCAGGCAGGGATGATCGCGGCAAGCACGCCGAGCACGCCCGAGACGAGCAGGAAAATGAACAGCTGAACGAAGGGGTAGTGGAAGCTGCCGAACTCCGACTCCTTGGTGAACGCGTGGGTCAGCGCCCAGCCGAAGAACGAGCCGACGGCCAGCCCGAGCACACCGCCGTAGACCGCGATCATGATGGCCTCCAACCGGATCATGACCCTGGTCTGCCTTCGCTGGAGGCCGACGGCACGGAGCAGTCCGATTTCGCGGGTCCGTTCGACCACCGAGAGCAGCAGGGTGTTGATGATGCCGAAGGTGGCGATGACGATCGCGAAGGTCAGCAGAGCGGTCACCAGGCCGAGGATCTGGTCGATCTGCCGGGCGTTGTCGGCGACGAACTCCTTCTGGTCGCGGACGTCGAGGTTCGGGTAGGGCACCAGTGCCTGGGTGATCGCGCTGCGAACCGCAGGTAGCGCGGCCGGTGTGGCCGCCTTGACCAGCACGATGGAGTCGAGCTTGGTCGTCACGTTGGCGTCGTAGGCCGACAGTGGGACGACGTACTCGCCGGCGAGCTGGTTCTGCTGGAAGGTGCCGGCGATCTGGAACGGGCGGTCGCCCGTCTCGGCCCATCGGACGGTGACCGTCTGCCCGACCTTCCATTTCTTGTCGGCGAGCACCTTGCTCGACACCAGCATGTTCTGGCCGGCGAGGTCGAAGCGGCCCTCCTCACGTTGCAGGTTGAGGACATCGGTCAACCCCTCCGGGTTGACGGCGTTCACGTTGGCCTTCGTCCCGTCGATCGTGACCTGGGCGAAGCGGAGCTGCGACACCGCGGAGACGTCGGGCAGCCGCCGCAGCTGCCCCGCCAACTCGGGGGAGAACGGCTGTTGGTTGAAGCCGCCACCCGTGACGATGAAGTCGGCCTTGAGGCTCTCGCCGAACAGGTCGCGGATGGACGTCTTGATCGAGGTGCCGAAAACGCTGAACGCGCTGACCAGTGCCAGCCCGATCATCAGGGCAGCAGCCGTCGACGACGTCCGCCGCGGGTTGCGCCGGGCGTTCTCCTGGCTGAGCCGCCCGACGGTGCCGAAGCCCGACGCGAACGGAGCACCGATCACCTTGATCACCGGCCGGCTGATGAGCGGGCTGAGCGTGGCCACGCCGAGGAATACGGCGGCCGCGCCGCCCCCGACGATGCCCAGGGCACCGCTGCCCTGGACCCCGAAACCGAGGAGGATCAGCGCCACCCCGGCGGCGAGCAGCGTTGCACCGCTCAGGGTGCGGTTTCGCAGGTTGCCGGTCGGACTCATCTCGACGTCACGCATGGCGGCGATCGGTGGCACGCGGGCGGCCCGGATCGCCGGACCGAGCGCCGCCAGCAGCGTCGTGACCGTGCCGATCACATAGGCCACCAGCACCGTGCGGGGCGCGAACACGACGCCACCGGCTGGCAGTTCCACCCCGAAGGCCCCGAGCAGGGCTTTCAGGAGCACGGCGACGCCGAAGCCGAAGGCCAGGCCGAGCGTCGAACCGACGACACCGACCAACAGCGCCTCGACGATGACCGAACGCCGCACCTGCCGCTTGGACGCTCCCAGGGCGCGCAGCAGGGCGAGCTCGCGGACGCGTTGGGCGATGAGCATGCTGAAGGTGTTGCTGATGATGAACGCGCCGACGAACAGCGAGATGTAGCCGAACGCCTGCAGGAAGGTGCTGAAGCTGCCCAGGCCCTTGGCCAGGCTGTCGGCGTTCTCCTTGATGATCTGCTTGCCGGTCAGCGTCTCGTACTCGGGTGGGACGACCGCAGCGATGCGCGACTGCAACTCCTCCTGGGTCACGCCGGGGGCAGCCCCCACCGTGATGTCGGTCAGCTGACCGGGCTGGAGGAGGAGGCGTTGCGCATCCGGCGGCGTGAAGGCGATGAGCGTGGCGCCCGCCAGGTTGTTCGACGACCCGAACCGGAACGTGCCCACCAGCCGGACGTCCGACAGACCCGACTGGGTGGCGACGGCCAGGTTCTGGCCGAGCCGCAGCTTCTTCTGGTCGAAGGTGCCGCGGTCGACGGCGATGTCCCCCGCCGCCGCCGGTGGGGTGCCGCTGTCGACGTGCAGCGGTGAGAGCGTGGATGCGTTGAACGCGACCCCGATGGGCGGAGCGTTCTCGTTGCTGAGGATGGGTGCCTGGCGAGGCGGCTGGCCGGCAACGGGCGGCGCCGGCCGCTCGGTGAGCACGGCGAACCCCTGGACGGTGCCCTCCGCCTCGGCGACCCCGGGAACCGCACGCACGGGGCCCAGCAGGGACGCGGGCACCGGGCGGCCGCTGCCGCCGGAGGCTCCGCTGGACTGGTCCGCGCCGGTGTCGGCGAGGTTCGACTTGGCCCGGATCTTCACCGAGGTGTTCTTGTCGATGTCGGAGAACAGGTTGTTGAAGGTCCGGTTCAACGTGTCGGTCAGCACGAGCGTGCCGGTCACGAAGCCGACCCCGAGCACGATGGCGAGGGCGGAGAGCACCAGCCGCAGCTTCCGGGCGAACAGGCTCCGTAGCGTGGTCCGGAGCATCAGCGGCTGCCGTCGACGGAGGTCGTCCGGCTGTCGAGGGACTTCATCCGGTCGAGCACCCCATCCGCCGTCGGGGACGTCATCTCGTCGACGATCTTGCCGTCGGCGAGGAAGACGACCCGGTCGGCGTAGCTCGCCGCCGACGGATCATGCGTGACCATGACGACCGTCTGCCCGAGTTCCCGCACGGAGCGCTGCAGGAAACCGAGGACCTCGGCGCTCGCCGTGCTGTCGAGGTTGCCGGTCGGTTCGTCGGCGAAGATGACGGCCGGGCGGCTGACCAGGGCGCGTGCGCACGCCACCCGCTGCTGCTGACCACCGGAGAGCTCGGTCGGGCGGTGCTTCAACCGGTCGTGGAGGTCGACGGCGGTGACCACCTGGTCGAACCACGCCTGGTCGACCTTCCGGCCCGCGATGTCCAGCGGCAGGGTGATGTTCTCGGCGGCGGTCAACGTGGGCAGCAGGTTGAACTGCTGGAAGATGAACCCGATCCGATCGCGGCGCAACGCGGTGAGGCGCTTGTCGTTGAGCGTCGCGATGTCGATCTGCTCGTCGCCGACGCCCAGCAGGATCTGGCCGGCAGAGATGGAGTCCAGGGCAGCCAGGCAGTGCATCAGCGTCGATTTCCCGGAGCCGGACGGGCCCATGATCGCCGTGAACTCACCGACGGGAAAGTCCACGGTCACGTGGTCCAAGGCGACGACCTCGGTCTCACCTGCGCCGTAGACCTTCACGAGGTCGGCAGCACGCACCGCCACCGGACCGGTTTTCGTCAGGGGGGTGGCGCTCATCGAACTGCTCATGGAGATCCTTCGTCGCGGGCGGGGGCGCGGCATGAGGTTAGGGCCAGGTGGGGCGCGGCGACAGGAAATAACACACATCTGATGACAACGGTCATCCGCGGCCCGACTCAGCCCTGTGCATCACAGATCGTGGGCGGCGGCTCGTCGAGCACCTCGGCAGGCGGCAGCGGCGGGGGAGTGCCTCCGAAGGCCGGGCACAGGGCGTGGTGGTCGCACCAGTCGCACAACCGTCCGGGGGAGGGGCGCCAGTCACCGCTGACCCGCGCGTGGTCGATCGCCTGCCACAACGCGTGCAACGTCCGTTCGAAGCCCACCAGCTCCGCCTCGTCGGGGTGGTAGACGATGCTCTGCCGATCACCGAGGTAGTACAGCCGGAGCTCGCGGACCAGCACACCCCGACTCCGCAGCAGCACGAGGGCATAGAACTTCATCTGGAACAGTGCCCGGCGCTCGAAGCCAGGGCCGGGGCTGCGACCGGTCTTGTAGTCGACGACCCGCACCTCGCCCGTGGGAGCCTGGTCGAGGCGGTCGATGTAGCCGCGCAGCGTGAGCCCCGACGCCAGCTCGTGCTCGACGAACAGCTCCCGTGCCGCGGGCTGCAGCCGCCGCGGATCCTCCAGCGAGAAGTACGACGCCACCAGCTTCGTCGCACCGGTGAGCCACGCCGCCAGGGCCGCCGGCCCCTCACCGGCGAGGGCGGCGAGCTCCGGCTCCGCGGCCACCGTCCGCTCCCAGGCGGGACCGATCAGGGCGGCGGCGGCATCCGGCGTCCGCTCCCGCGGCGGCAGCTCGAACAACTGCTCGAGCACGGCGTGCACGAGGGTGCCCCGCGTGGCGGCGGGACTCGGCTGCTCGGGCAGCCGGTCCACGACCCGGAAGCGGTACTTCAGCGGGCAGCTCATGAAGTCGCTCGCGCGCGATGGCGACAGCGAGCCGCGTACCGGCATCGGCAGCGCGACGACGTCACCCGGCTCGCCGTCGCGGGCCGGCGCCCCGGGCGTTACCGCCGTCGTCGAACTCATGGAGCAACCGTAGAGAGCGCCTCCGACAAATTCGCCCGCGCGGTTCTCGGAAAAGACGGGGAGGCACCGATGAGGACACGGTGAGACGGTGCCGGTGCTGACCCGCGAGGCGGTCGCGGCCGCCCTCGCACTGGCCGGAATCCGACACGGAGCCGCGGTACTCGACCTCACGCCCGCGGCAGGTCTGACCCGCGCAGCCCTGGCCATGGCCGGTCCGGCCGGCAGCGTCGACCACCCGCCGGTACCCAGCGAGGTGCGCTCGCGGTACGCCTACGTCCTCGGTGTCTGGTCCGACCGCGACGGTGTCGCGGCGATCGCCGAGGCGCGCCGACAGCTCAGAGGGGCCGCACCCGGTGCACGCGTCGTCGTGGGAAGCATCGGCGCGCTCCCCGTCCTGCTCGACGGGATGCGCGCAGCCGGCTGGACCGTGTTGCACGCGACCGCCGTGGACGAAGGGGCCATCACGGACTCCGGCGACGGGCAACTCGCGTTCGCCGTGGCTCGCCTACCGGCACAGGCCCGGTCTCGGCGCGGTTCCGCAGCCTGACCCCTCGCCGCCCTCGGGTCTGCGAAACTGGACCGGTGAGCACCGAACAGCCGCCGCACCCCCGGGTCAGCCCCGGGCGCGGCCTGCGCGTGCTCTCGGTCCACGGCGTCCCGGTCTACGTCTCGCCGTTCGCGCCGATCTTCGCGCTGCTCGTCGCCCAGTCCGCGGTCGCGATCGCCGACAACCGGTTGCCCGGGCTGCCGCAGTCGCGCATCTACGTCCTCGTGGCGGCGGTGGCGATCGGCTTCCTGGCCAGCCTGATCCTGCACGAGCTGGGTCACGCCCTGGTCGCCCAGCGGCTGAAGTTCGACGTCCACTCGGTGACCATCTTCGGCTTCGCCGGGTTCACCGAGTACAAGCCCGAGGCCCGGACGCCCCGCTCGGCGTTCTACGTCTCGGTCTCCGGGCCGCTGGACTACCAGCTGATCGGGGTGGTCGCCACCGGCATCTACGCCGTGGTGCCGGCCGACACCGTCGGTGGGGTCGTGCTGTTCGAGCTGGCCTTCATCAACCTCGCCCTCGGCGTGTTCAACCTCGCCCCCGGCCTGCCGCTCGACGGTGGCCACGTCCTGCAGGCAGCGGTCTGGCGCGCGACGGGCAACAAGACGCGCGCCACCCGCGTCGCGGCCTACGTCGGTTTCGTCGTCGCCGCGCTGCTCGGGCTCTGGGCTCTCACCCTGGACACCTTCGGCGCCAGTCTGATCACACTCCTGCTGGCCGTCTGGCTCGGGACGAGCGCGTTCACGAGCCTGCGGCAGCTCGAGGTGCGCAGCCGGCTGCCCGGGTTGTCCGCCGGCTCACTCGCCCGGCCTGCCCTGCCCGTGGACGGCACCGTCCCGCTCGCCGAAGCGCTGCGGCGCGCACAGGAAGCAGGGGCGTCGGCGCTGGTGGCCGTCGACTCGCGGGGCGAACCGGTCGCCCTCATGAACGGCGCGGCGGCCGACGCGACACCGGCTGACCGCCGACCGTGGGTCACGCTGGCCTCGGTCTCGCGGCCGGTGACCGACGAGCTGCGGGTCGACGCCGCGACCGGCGGCGAGGACCTGCTCGGCCTGCTGCAGACCCGGCCGGCCACCGAATATCTGGTCGTGGGGGCCGACGGCCATCCCGTGGGTGTGCTGGCCGCCGTCGACCTCGTCGCCCGGCTCGATCCGCAGGCGGCTCGGCGCATGGCCGGCCGTCGATGACCGACCTGTCCACCGCCCCCGACTTATCGCCGCCCGCGGACCGCACCGTGCCCGCCAGCACCCGTCGCCGTACCGGGCCGTTGACGGTCGGCGACCGGGTGCAGCTCACGGACCCCAAGGGCCGCAAGCACACCGTCGTCCTCGAGGCCGGCAAGCAGTTCCACACCCACCGCGGCGCGCTGGCGCACGACGTGCTCATCGGCTCGCCCGAAGGTGTGCTCGTCGAGAGCACCGGCGGGACGACGTACGTGGCGCTGCGCCCCCTGCTCAGCGACTTCGTCCTCTCGATGCCCCGTGGGGCGACGGTCGTCTACCCGAAGGACGCCGCGGCCATCGTCGGCCAGGCCGACATCTTCCCCGGAGCCCGGGTGCTGGAGGCCGGCGCCGGCAGCGGAGCGCTCACCTGCACCCTGCTGCGCGCGGTCGGCGACGCCGGCTCGGTCCTGTCCTACGAACGGCGCGAGGACTTCGCCGCGGTGGCCCGCCGGAACGTCGAGGCCTTCTTCGGCGAACCCCACCCGGCCTGGACGTGCCGGGTCGGCGACCTCGCGGACCTGGTGCTCGGTGCGCCCGCCGACGACGGCCTCGTCGTCGAACCCGGCGGCGTCGACCGGGTCGTGCTCGACATGCTCTCGCCCTGGGAACTCGTCCCGACGGTGGCCGACGCCCTGGTGCCCGGCGGGGTTCTCTGCGTCTATGTCGCGACCACCACGCAGATGTCCCGGCTGGTGGAGACGGTGCGCACGCACGGCGGGTTCACCGAGCCGGCAGCCTCGGAGACCATGCTGCGCACCTGGCACGTCGAGGGTCTTGCCGTCCGTCCCGACCACCGCATGATCGGTCACACCGGGTTCCTCGTCACCTCACGGCGCCTCGCACCGGGCGTGACGGCCCCGCCGCTGCGTCGCCGACCAGCGAAGGCTGCCGACGCGGCCGAGAACGGCACGGCTCCTGACGACGGTGGACCGGCGGTTCCGTTCCGTCCGGACCTGCCCTGACCGGCTGAATCAGCTCGCCGGCTGAACCAACTGACCGGCTGAGTCAGCTGGCCGCTGCGGCCTCGGGCCCGGCGACGGGGGTGCCGTCGGCACCGTCGACGTAGATGCAGTTGCCCGGGCACTCGACGGCGGCGTCGATGACGTCGAGGCGCAGCGAAGCGGGAACATCGGTGCGAGCACCTGCGCCGGTCAGCAGTTCGCCGTCGGCGCCCTTGACGTAGGCCAGACCGTCGATGTCGAACTCGAAGATCTCCGGGGCGTATTGCACACAGAGCCCGTCGCCGGTGCAGAGATCCTGGTCGATGCGGACCGACGCCACAGATCCAGGCGCTTCGACGGCAGCTGTTTCGGACACGCTCCGAGGTTACCCAGCGCGTCACCTCGGCCGACGCCCGCCCGGCCAACCGGCCCCGCCAGGTTCCCGCGAGATGACCGGCTATGGAAACTGCTCGAGCTGACCGGCCTGTCACAGACGGGGCGGCCCTGCCGACGGTAATGTGAGGTCTTCCAACCCGACGGGGGGAGGTGGCGCACAGTGCCTGGTTCTCGACCAGACCGTTCCCGCTCAGACGAGGGCGATCCGCAGGGCGCCTCCGAGCAGGACATCCATGCCGCTGCGTCCGTCCCGGACGCCGAGCGGCTCCGCGCCCAGGTCTCCTTCCTCGAGGAGGAGATATCGACGCTGCGACGTCGGCTCACCGACTCGCCGCGGCATGTCCGCATCCTCGAGGACCGGCTCGCCGCCGCTTCGGCGCAGCTGGCCGGCGTCACCGGGCAGAACGAGAAGCTCGTCGGCACGCTCCGCGAGGCGCGCGACCAGATCCTGTCGTTGAAGGAAGAGGTCGACCGGCTCGCGCAGCCGCCGAGCGGCTACGGCATCTTCCTCAAGGCGTTCCCCGACGAGAACGCAGCCGACATCTTCACCCAGGGCCGCAAGATGCGCGTCGTGGTGAGCCCGTCGGTCGAGCTGGCCGATCTCCGGCGTGGGCAGGAGGTCATGCTCAACGAGGCGCTCAACGTCGTCCGCGCGCTGGCCTTCGAGCGCAGCGGTGAGGTCGTCACGCTCAAGGAGATCCTCGAAGGCGGCGACCGCGCGCTGATCGTCGCGCACTCCGACGAGGAGCGGGTGGTGATGCTCGCCGACCCGCTGCTCGACACGCCGATCCGCTCCGGCGACTCGCTGCTGGTGGAGACGCGCAGCAACTACGCCTACGAGCGCATCCCGAAGTCCGAGGTCGAGGAGCTCGTGCTCGAGGAGGTGCCCGACATCTCGTACTCCGAGATCGGGGGCCTGTTCAGCCAGATCGAGTCGATCCAGGACGCCGTCGAGCTGCCGTTCCTGCACAAGGAGCTGTTCGCCGAGCACGAGCTCAAGCCGCCGAAGGGCGTCCTGCTCTACGGCCCGCCCGGCTGCGGCAAGACGCTCATCGCGAAGGCGGTGGCGAACTCGCTGGCCAAGAAGGTGCAGGAGAAGACGGGCTCCGGCGACGGGCGCGCGTACTTCCTGAACATCAAGGGCCCGGAGCTGCTGAACAAGTACGTCGGCGAGACGGAACGGCAGATCCGGCTGGTGTTCCAGCGGGCGCGCGAGAAGGCGTCCGAGGGCATGCCGGTGATCGTCTTCTTCGACGAGATGGACTCGATCTTCCGCACCCGTGGCAGCGGGGTGTCCTCCGACGTGGAGAACACCATCGTCCCGCAGCTGCTCGCGGAGATCGACGGCGTCGAGCTGCTCGAGAACGTCGTGGTGATCGGTGCCTCGAACCGTGAGGACATGATCGACCCCGCGATCCTGCGGCCCGGCCGGCTCGACGTGAAGATCAAGGTGCAGCGTCCGGACGCCGAGGCGGCGCGGGACATCTTCGCCAAGTACCTGACGCCGAACCTGCCGATCCACG
>JAVEDQ010000141.1 GCA_030840885.1 Frankiaceae bacterium | reverse complement strand
GGACGACGGCGGCGAGCTCCTCGGCGGTGAGCCCGCCACGTGCGGCACCCGCGCGCGTCGCGGGCAAGCGCCGATCCATGGCCTCAGCTTAGAACCGACGCGTGCGTCGCTGCACTGGTCGGCTCAGCTGTACGTGATCGTCGTGGCTCCGCCGCCGATCGAAGCACCGCTGCGGCTCTCACCCGTCGTCGTCGTCGAACGCACCGTGCCGCTCGAGCCCGCCGCATTCAGGCAGACGCTCGACGGGATGCTCCGGCGGCAGTGGTTCACCGCGGGTCGTTCCTTCGGTCCCGCGACGGCGGAGTGGCTCCCCCGCAGCGGCATGTTCGCCGACATGCGCCGCCGGTTCGACGTCCGCGGGACGCTGCTGCTGCACGAGGTCAGCCGGTTGCGGCTCGACATCCAGCCCGGCAAACCCGGTAACAGCCTCGTCCGACTGACCGCCGACCTCGGGAACCTCCGCTCCCGGCTGGTGGGCAGCATGGTTGCCCTGCCGGCAGCCGCCGGCGCGACCATCAGCCTCATCGGCATCCCGACCACGGCGCCGGAGCTGATCGCGAGCGGCCTCCCCATCGGGCTCGTCGTCGCCGGCGGCGGCTATCTCGGCGCGTCCCGAGCGCTCGAGAAGCGCAAGTCCGGCATCGAGGAGAACCTGCACATCCTGCTCGATCGGTCCGCTCCGCTGCGCTGACCGATCAGCCGGCCGCTCGCATGGCCGCGACCAGCAAGCCCGGCACCTCCATGATGCTCGACGCCACGTGCGTGGCCTGGGCGAGCGCGTCCTCCGCGGGCGGATACCCGCGGTTCGGGACGGCGAGCACGGTCAGCCCGGCCGCCGCGGCGGAACGGATGCCGTTGGATGAGTCCTCGACCGCCGCGGCGTGCGCGGGATCGACGCCCAGGCGCCGACACGCTTCGAGGTACACGTCGGGCGCCGGCTTGCCGCGTGGGACGGTCTCGCTCGAGACCTCGGCGCCGAACAACTCCCGGATGCGGGCGGCGTCCAGCACCGCCGCGATCAGCCGCGGTGGGCTGCTGCTCGCGACCGCGATCGGCCACCGCCCGGCCACGGCACGGACGACGTCGACGGCCCCGTCGATGAGTGGAGGCTCGTCGCCCAACGCCTCGGCAACGCGCTCGATGACCTCGTCGGCGACCTGCTCGGCCGGTCCGGGGACGCCGAGCGAGTCGACCAGGTACGCCGACCACTCCGGGGTGCTCATCCCCATCTGGTCGGTGCTCGCGGCGGGGGTCCAGCGCCCGCCCTTTTCCTCGACGTAGGCCTGGCGCACCTCGTCCCAGACCTGCTCGGACTCGACGATCACCCCGTCCATGTCGAACACGACGGCGAGCAGATCTGACGTCACAGGTCCGGCACCGGCACAGCTTCCGCGCTGACGGGGTGCAGCAGCGTCCGCACCAGCGCCATCAGCTCTTCTGCTGTTGCGGGGTCGGCGCACATGGCCGGAAGCAGGATCGCCCAGGTCACGTACTGCAATTCGAACTGCGCGTCGGGCCGTTTCGATGCCATCAGCCCGATGCTGGCGAGCTGACTGACGACGTGGTCGGCGAGCCGGTCCACACCCCCGCGCTCGGCGGCGGCCTGGGCGTTCAGCTGCAGGTACGACAGATCTCGGAGCTGGCCGTCGCCGTCCGCCGCGCGCAGATAACCGGCGACGACGTCGCGCCACCATGGCGCGGTGCGCGGCATCTCGCGCTCGATCAGACCGCGGTCCAGCAACAGGCGACTGGCGGCGCGGATCGTGGGGTCGTCGCGGAAGGCGAAGGCGGTGCGGCAGATGAGCGAGACGAGGCGCCGCAGGGGGTCCCGCTCCTGGCTCTCCACCTGGTCCCGCAACTGCTGCCACCGGGTGGCCTGCTCCTCGGCGATGGCGACCGCGAGGGCGTCCTTCGACTCGAAATGGAAGTAGAAGGCGCCACGCGTGAGTCCGGTGCTCTCGACCAGGCGATTGAGCGTCGCTCCTGCGTATCCCTGCTGGTCGAAGACCTGCGCGGTGGATTCGAGGATGAGCCGGCGCGTGCGCTGGCCACGGGCTGTCGCTGGCATGTGCTCGACAGTAGCGAGCGGGGCTGTGAAGAAGATTGTCACCTGCTGTCGACGGTGGAAAAACAATGTGCAATCCGCGAAAGAATCGGGGTGCCGGAAGCGTTCTAGCCGCCGACGATCGAGGGAGTTGCGTGGGAGAGCAGAAGACAGGCGTCCGCCGTCTGGTCCTCGACACGACGCCGCTGCGCATCCGCCCCTACCGGCGGCTGTGGTCGTCGACGGCGGTGACCGCGATCGGCAGCCAGCTCACCGCGGTGGCGGTGCCGAAGCAGCTCTACGACATCACCCAGTCCTCGGCGTGGGTGGGTCTGTCGGGTGCCGTCGCCCTGGTGCCGCTGGTGGTCTTCGCGCTCTGGGGCGGAGCCATCGCCGACGTCGTGGACCGCCGGAAGCTGATGATCGCGACCAACTCCGGGCTCGCCGTCACCTCGGCCCTGCTCTGGCTGCAGGCCGCGGCCGGGCTGGACAACGTCTGGGTGGTCCTGGGCCTGCTGGCGTTGCAGCAGGCCTGTTTCGGGATGAACAGCCCGGCCCGCAGCGCATCGGTGCCGCGCCTCGTCCCGATCCACATGCTGCCGGCGGCCAACGCGCTCAACGCCACCGTGATGATGGTCGGCTCGATCAGCGGTCCGCTGCTGGCCGGCGCGATGATCCCGGTGCTGGGCCTGCCGACGCTCTATCTGATCGACACGGTGGCGCTGCTGGCCGCCCTCGTCGCCGTCATCGGCCTCCCGGCCTTGCCGCCGCTCGACGAGAGCAGCCGCCGGGCGGGTCTCGCGGCCATCGCCGACGGCTTCCGCTACATGGCCCTGCAGCCGGTGCTGCTGGTGTCGTTCCTGGCCGACGTCATCGCCATGGTGTTCGGCATGCCGCGGGCGCTGTTCCCGCAGCTGGCCGCCCAGACGTTCGGCGGTCCGGCCGGCGCCGGGCTGGCGCTCGGCGTGCTCTACGCGGCCATCCCGGCCGGTTCGCTCGTCGGGGGCCTGCTGTCGGGCGCCTTCACCCGGGTACGCCGGCACGGCGCGGCCGTCGTCGTCTCGGTCGCGGCCTGGGGTGTCGCGATCGCCGGATTCGGTCTGTCCGGCTCACTGGCACTCGCTGCGGTGTTCCTGGCCATCGCGGGCGCAGCCGACCTGACGAGCATGGTCTTCCGCAGCTCGATCCTGCAGGAGGCGGCGACCGATGAGATGCGCGGCCGAATGCAGGGCGTGTTCACCGTCGTCGTGGCGGGGGGACCGCGGCTCGCTGACCTGGTGCACGGGACCCTCGGCGCCGGCATCGGCGTCTCCCCGACCATCGTCGGCGGCGGATTGCTCGTCGTCGTCGGGATGGTGGTCCTGGTCGCGGTGTTCCCGTCCTTCTGGCAGTACCGAGCAACGGAGTAAGCGCTACGGGATCGCGCGGACGACTCCCCCGTCGACCCGCAGCGCGGCACCGGTGGTGGCCGACGCCTGTCGTGAGCAGACGTAGACGACCATGTTCGCCACCTCCTCGGGGGTGGTGAGCCGCCGGAGCAATGAGGTCGGCCGGTTCTCGGCGATGAAGTCGCGCTCCACGTCCTCCTGCGCCTTGCCCTGCTGCTCGGCCATCGAGCTCAGCATCTGCCCGACTCCCTCGGACCGGGTGGGGCCCGG
>JAVEDQ010000133.1 GCA_030840885.1 Frankiaceae bacterium | reverse complement strand
ACGATCACGGAGTCCGGGACGAACGGCAGGTTGAGGTAGTCGACGGGGCGTCGACCCAGCGGGCCGCGACCCTCCCGCTCGGCCTCGACCGGGGTGCGGAGGTCGATGACCAGCCCGACGGGGTAGCTGGCCAGCAGCTCGACGTCGGCGTCGGTCAGCTCCTGCAGGGTGTCGGTGCGCAGGACGCGGCGACTGCGCGTCGTCCCACCGTCGCGGAGCGGCAGGCCGCCGAGGTCGCGGGCGTTGTCGGCTCCCTGCAGGGACAGCCATCGGTCGAGAGCCACCGCGCGAACCCTACGGCCACCCCGGGTCGTCCTTAGGCTTCGGCTCATGCCGGTGAAGCACGCGATGACGCCCGCGCGATGACGCGAGCCGGTTGGGCTGCGGACGCGCCCGGCGTCCTGGTGCTGCCGAGCGGCCGCACCGTCCGCGGGCGGGGGCTGCGTAGGCCGATTCCCGCCGGGCCGCAGCCCGACTTCGGCCTCTACCTGCTCGGTCGCCCACCGCCACCCACCGCCTGGTCGTCGGCCTGGCTGCGGTGGCCGGACTTCTGGCTGCCGTCCGACCGCAAGGCGGCCGTGACCGCGATCCGCGAGCTGCACCGCCGGGCCCCGTCGGAGCGGGTCGAGGTCGCCTGCGGTGGCGGGGTGGGCCGCACCGGGACGGTGCTCGCCGCCTGCGCGGTGCTCGACGGCCTGGCGCCGGACGACGCCGTGCGGTTCGTGCGGCGCCGCTACCACCGGCGGGCCGTGGAAACGCCGTGGCAACGGGCGTTCCTCCGTCAACTCAGCTGAGACGTCTCACGAGAGGACGAGCAGCCCCACGACGGCGACGAGGTTGAACAGGGCATGGGCGACCACGTTGGCTCCGAGGCGTCGCAGCCACACCGCCGTCGCGCCGGCCATGATCCCGAACACCGCCGTGCCCGCGAGGACGGAGACGTTGGCGAGCCCCAACGTGGGCGTCAGGTGGGCCAGGCAGAACAGCAAGCCCTGCACGACGACGGCGAGCGCGAGAGGCATACGGCTGGCGAACGAGCGCAGCAGCAGGCCCCGGAAGAACAGCTCCTCGATCAACGGCGCCCCGACCACCGCGAAGACGCAGTAGGTGACCAGGGCCGGTACGTCGTGGCGCAGTTCCTTGATGCCGGTCAGGTTGCTGCCGACGAGGCGCGCGCTCACCGCGGCCAGACAGGCAGCGACCACTCCGGCGGCCAGGCGGCCCGCCAGGGCGAGCAGCAGACCCCAGCCGATGTCGACGCGACGGATGCGGAAGCCGAAGTCGTCGCGGATCGAGCCGTTGCCGTAGCGGCGGCTGACGACGACACAGGCGCCGACCATGGCGCCCCACAACGAGCCCTGCGAGACCAGCAACGCCAGCAGGCGAGGGGCATCGAGAACCCGCACGAGCAGCAGGCCGAGACCGATGCCGAGCGCCGCTCCGGCGAGCAGCCCGGCCGTTCCGACAGCGGCCGCGCGCGCCGGGAAGGTCGTCAGCGGGTCCGGACCGACGGCCGGGCCGCTGACGGCGGGTGGTGCCGACATCGGCTTCCCCTCCTGGCAGCTTCGCTGCCTTCCTGGCAGCTTCGCCGCCACCTACCCTCCGTCACCGACTGTTTACCGTCGTCAGTGTTATGAGGTGCCCCGCTGGTGCGCTCTCACGGCATCTACTCGTCAAGTCGAATGCAGCGGTGCCTCGTCGTGTGATCCACGCCATAGCGGGGGAGGGCGGACGGTAGCCGTCCCACCGTCGAGCAACAGGAGCGCACCCATGAAGGCCGTCGTCTACCGGGAACCCTTCAGCGTCGAGGTGTCGGACGTCGAGGACCCGTCCATCCAGGATCCGAACGACGTCGTCATCCGAGTGACGTCCACCTGCATCTGCGGGTCCGACCTGCACATGTACGAGGGACGCACGGCCGCCGAGTCGGGCATCGTGTTCGGCCACGAGAACATGGGCGTGGTCGAGGAGGTCGGCCCTGGCGTCGCCAGCGTGAAGAAGGGCGACCGGGTCTCGATGCCCTTCAACGTCGCCTGCGGGTTCTGCAAGAACTGCCTCAACAACAAGACCGGCTTCTGTTTGACCGTCAACCCGGGCTTCGCCGGTGGTGCCTACGGCTACGTGTCGATGGGTCCGTACACCGGAGGGCAGGCCGAGTACCTCAGGGTGCCCTTTGCCGACTTCAACTGTCTGCAGTTGCCGAAGGGTGACGAGTTCGAGAACGACTTCGCGATGCTGGCCGACATCTTCCCGACCGGCTACCACGCGGCCGTGCTGGCGGGGGTATCGCCGGGGGAGACCGTGGCCGTCTACGGCGGTGGCCCCGTGGGGCTGATGGCGGCTTACTCGTCGCTGCTGCGGGGTGCCTCGAAGGTGTGGGTCGTCGACCGCGTCGCGTCGCGGTTGCAGCTGGCGGAGGACATGGGGGCGATCCCGGTGGACTTCAGCAAGGCCGACGCCGCCGAGCAGATCAAGGAGCAGACCGGCGGCGAGGGCAGCGACAAGGGCATCGACGCGGTCGGTTACCAGGCGACGGTCGCCGAGGGCGAGGAGCAGCCGGCGAGCGTGCTCAACAGCCTCATCGAGACGGTGCGGCCCACCGGGCGGCTCGGTGTCGTGGGGCTCTACCTCCCCGCCGACCCCGGCGCACCGGACGAGAACTCCGCCGAGGGCAAGCTGCTGTTCAACGTCGGGAAGTACTTCGAGAAGGGCCTCGCCATGGGGTCCGGCCAGGCCGACGTGAAGTCCTACAACCGCTACCTGCGGGACCTGATCGTCGCCGGCCGGGCGAAGCCCAGCTTCGTCGTCTCCAAGGAGCTGCCGCTGGCCGAGGCACCCGACGCCTACCAGCGCTTCGACAAGCGCGAGGACGGCTACTCCAAGGTCGTGCTGAAGCCGGGGCTCGCTGCCTGAGCACCTGAGCACCTGAGCACCTGGCGGGCCTGGTGATATTCGCGCCTGGTGATATTCTTTAGCCAGGCTAACGACCTGCTGCGGATGCGAAGATCGGGGTACGCGCACCCAGAACCGGCAGCGACCCCGGGTGCGACAACGAGGAGGCAGCAGATGGCGGGCTCGGACAGCTTCGGTAGCAAGAGCGATCTGACGGTGGGCGACAAGACCTACACGATCCACCGGCTCGACGCGGTGGAGGGGTCGGAGACGCTGCCCTTCAGCCTGAAGGTGCTGCTCGAGAACCTGCTCCGCACCGAGGACGGCGAGAACATCACCGCCGACCACGTCCGCTCGATCGCCGAATGGGACCCGGAGGCGGAGCCCAGCCAGGAGATCCAGTACACCCCTGCCCGCGTGATCATGCAGGACTTCACCGGGGTGCCCTGCATCGTCGACCTCGCCGCGATGCGCGAGGCGATGACCGACCTCGGCGGCGACCCGCAGAAGATCAACCCGCTGGCGCCGGCCGAGCTCGTCATCGACCACTCCGTCGTCGCCGACGTCTTCGCGCGCAGCGACGCCTTCGAGCGCAACGTCGACTTCGAGTACGGCCGCAACAAGGAGCGCTACCAGTTCCTGCGCTGGGGCCAGGACGCCTTCGACAACTTCAAGGTCGTCCCGCCGGGCACCGGCATCGTGCACCAGGTCAACATCGAGCACCTCGCGCGCGTCGTGTTCACCGACGACGATGGCTCTGACGCCAACCCCATGGCGTACCCCGACACCCTCGTCGGCACCGACTCGCACACCACGATGGTCAACGGCCTCGGCGTGCTCGGTTGGGGCGTCGGCGGCATCGAGGCCGAGGCCGCGATGCTCGGTCAGCCCGTCAGCATGCTCATCCCGAAGGTCGTCGGCTTCAAGCTCGTCGGCCAGCAGAAGGAGGGCACGACCGCCACCGACCTCGTGCTCACCGTCACCGAGATGCTCCGTGAGCACGGCGTCGTCGGGAAGTTCGTCGAGTTCTA
>JAVEDQ010000128.1 GCA_030840885.1 Frankiaceae bacterium | reverse complement strand
GGGGCTATCTCGACCGTGATCGTCGCCTCGGAGCAGCCCGTGGCTGAGTCCAGCGTCCGGCAAGCGGTGGACGAGGCCGGTTACGAGGTCGTCGCGGTCCAGTGAGCGGACAGTTGGCTCGATGAGCGAGTTCGAGCCGCATCCGGAGGGCGGGAGCTACCGCCCTGTCTGGCGCTCCGAGGTCGGCATCCCCGGGCTCGAGCGCGTCGCCGCGTCCTGTATCGCCTACCGCCTGGCGCCCGGCGAGCGGTCTCGCTGGCATCGCGTCGCCTCGACGGAGCTGTGGCTGTGGCAGGGCGGCGGCGACCTGAGGTTGGCGACCGGCGGCACCGGGGCCGCCCCGTCGGACGCGACGACAATGACGGTGCTCGGCCCCGGCGCGGTGCTGCAGCACGTCGTCGGCCCGAACGAGTGGCAGAGCGCCGAGCCGGCCGGTGATGCGCCGGTCACCGTCGCCTGCGTGGTCGTGCCCGGGTTCGACTGGCGCGACTGGGAGGTCGCGCACGACTGAGTAACGGCCGCTCGTGCAGTCCTAACGCCGGACGGGCGCCAGCTCCTGCAGCGCGTCGAGCAGGGCGCCGATGTAGACGGCCGGCTTGAGCACCGCGGCGTCGTGGTCGCGCGGGATCTCGATGCGGCGGGCCGACATCCGGCGGGCGAGATCACGCTGCTTGTGCGGCGGGACGGCATTGTCCCGCGCGGTGACGATGACGACGCCGGGCACCTCGAGCTCGGAGATCCACGCCCGGGAGTCGTAGCGGCCGAGTTCGCGGCCGGCTTCGGCGATGTCGACGGAGCTGCCGCGCGAGAGCTCGCCGGAGAGCCAGGCGTTCGCGGCTGCCGGGGTGCCCAGCGTGCCCAGCAACAGCGACCAGGTCAGCCGAGGGGCGAGGCCGAGGGCCAGGCGCAGACCGCTCATGCCGCTCCACAGCACCTGCATCCACGGTCCGCCCCAGTTCGTGGAGGTGGCGCTGAGGACGAGGCCGCTGACCTGCTTCTCGTGGTCGCGGGCCAGCAGTTGCGCAACGGGCCCGCCCATCGAGTAGCCCACAGCGAGCACCGGCCCGACGTCGAGGGTCTCGAGCAGGGCCGCGGCGTCGTCGGCGCAGTCCGAGAGCCGGAAGGGCCGGGGGCTGCGCAACCCGCGCCCGTGGCCCCGGAGGTCCATCGCGAGCACGCGGTAACCGGCGTCGATCAGGGGCTGGTAGACCGACGACCAGTTCAGGTCGGCCGTGACCGTCCAGCCGTGCAGCAGCAGCACCGGCGTTCCGTTCCCGCCGCTGTCGCGGACGAAGAACTCGCCGCGGCCGAGCACGTGCACCAGACGCCCGGCGGGCAGGAGATGCGGCGGCTCGGGCGTGCTCGAGAGGTCGACGGAGGCTGACAGCGGCTGGAAGGGCTGACGCAGCAACGTGCCGGCGATCGCGGAGACGCGCGAGCGCTTACGTCGCCGGCTCCCCAGGCCGGTGCGGTTGCGCTCGGTCTCGGTCCGCGACTTCGACGGTGCTGTGGTCACGCCGCCGATTCAACCCCACGGCGGAGGAGGCTCAGCGGAGCGGCAGATCGGCAGTGGCGCGCGTGGCACCGGTGGGGTGGGTGGTGTGGTCCGGCGCGGGCACGTCGTCAGGCCGCTCGTCGGCGGCCGCCGAGGTGCCCGTCGACGTGCCTGCCGAGCTGTTCGGGCCTGCCCCAGTCGCCGGCGGTCGCAGCGGGTCGCACCACCGCGACAGCGCCAGGTCCAGGCGCTCCAGTGCGACGCGGGCGTGCATCCGCGCCCGGCCGTCGGCGTCGCCCGGGTCGGCGGCCTGGGCATGGGCGTGCGCGTGGGCCTCACCGGTCGACGCGAGATCCTCGTGCGCCGGGTGCCCGCCGGTCTTCTCGTCGGCCAGGGACGACAGGTCTTCCACGCCGTCGTGCGCCCGGGCGGCGAGCTTCTCCGTCCTGGCCGTCAGCTGCTCGAGGCGGTCGGTCAGCTCGCCGGTGTCGGGCACCCGCAGCAGCGCGGTGACCAGCATGCGGGCTGAGTAGGCGGCGGCCGAGAGCGCGTAGACCCGCTGCTCGATGCGCCGCGCCGCCGTTCCGGGCACCCCCTGGGAGACCGGCCGGGTGACGTCGCGGACCGTCTGGAAGGCGCTGTCGAGTTCCCGGAGCGCGCTGCCGCTGCCCCGACGGCGTCGGATGGCCTGGAGCAGGTCGGCGAGCCGGTCGAGCATCTCGGCCTCGGCGTCACGCACGACGGGGCTGCTCCGGGACGGCACCAGCACGAGGGCGGCGAGGCCGCCGAGTACCGCGCCGATGAGTGTCTCCTCCATGCGCAGCACCAGCACCTCCCAGCTGTAGGTACCGAGCAGTACGTAGAGCAGCGCCAGCACGACGGTCACCGCGACGCTGCTCGCGAAGAACGAGACGGGCTGCAGCCACCAGGCCGCGAAGACCAGGAGGAACAGCACCGCGAAGACCGCCGGCTTGCTCCCCGATACCACTGCGGCGACGCCGAGCCCGAGGATGAGGCCGCCGAAGGTGCCCGCCGTCCGAGCCACGGCACGCCGGACCGTGGCGACGCGGGTGTCGGCGCCGACGAAGACGATGTAGGCGGTGATGGCCGCCCAATACCAGCGCGTGGGGGAGAGCATCTCGCCGGCGGCGATGGCGAGCGCGACCGCCACCGCTGCCTGTGCCCCCTGCCGGAAGCCGAGCCGCCGGGCCTCCCGGTCGTCGTCGGCCTGTTTCCGGGCGGCTGCCTCGGCAGCCTCTCCGCGGGCGGGGTCGTCGCCCGCGTCCGGACCGGGTGGGGTCCACGCGTCGAGCGGTTCCCCGTCGCGGGTGCCGAGCTGCAGGGCGGCTGCCGCGTCCGCGAACTCGCCGAGGGCACGCCGGACGTGCAGCGCACCTCGGTAGCGAGCGGCGTCGTCGCTGCCGGACCCGGCCGCCGAAACGGAGCGGGAGTAGGCACGCAGGGCGCCGGCGGAACGTCCGCTACGGACGGAGCGGGCAAGGCACGCGAGGTCCCGGCTGAGGTCGGCGCGGTCCGCCTCGCCGAGCCCCTCGCGGACGCCGCCGCGGATGGCGGAGACGACATGGGCCCCGGCCACCTCGAGCAGGAAGACGCGGTCCCGGAGCGAGTCTCCCCGGCGTTCGGGGTCGGCCGGGTCGCGCGGGTCAGGGTCGGCGGGGCTGGGGTCGGCGACGTCGCCAGCGGGCTCGGGGTCCAGTTGCTCCTCCACCAGCAGCGCGACCCGGTTCAGGTCGCTGGACGCGGCAAGCACCCGGCGTCGCAACCGCGGCGGCACCTCCGGGCGTCCGAGCACCGCGGCTGAGGTATCGAGCAGTACTGCCGCCTGGCCCTCCATCGCCCGGACGAGCTGGCGCAGCGCGCTCTGCGGGCGTTCGGGGAACACGACGAGGCGGAGCAGGGCGGCGACGGCCACGCCGACGGTCGCGGTCAGCGCGAGCCACGGCACCTGCGGCGGCACGGCGTGGAGGAACTGGGAGAAGAAGTAGGCCATGAAGGCCAGGAAGGAGCAGGCCGACCAGCGTGGGCCTCGCCGTCGCAGCGCGGTGGCGAGGAAGACGATGACGACGAAGACCGCGTCAGCGGCCAGACGCTGTGTCGACAGCGCGGCACCGAGGGCCACGGAGCCGGCAGCGATCGGGGGGAGGAGCAGGAACGTCCAGGCCGCAGCGCGCCGGTCGGCTTCGGTCACGGACAGTCCGGCGACCATGGCCACGACGGCGCCAAGCAGCGGCACACCGATGGGCTGCGAGGCGGCCGAGGCGATCGCGGAGTCGAGCACCAGCGCGATGATGGCGCCGAGCGTGGCCCCGAGCGCCCGCCGGGCCCGACGCCAGGCAGGGTCCCGTGCGGCGAGCCGACTCACCAGCGCGTGCAGCACGGCCCGGCCCCGGGCGCGGAGTTCAGCTGCAGGCATCACGAGAGGGGTGTGCCCCGTCGACGGGGCCGGACTCAGGAGGCCGGTTTTCAGGAGGACCCGGCGCCGACGAGCGCGCCGGCACCGATCCCGGACCGCAACCCGGTCGCCGCGGCGAGCAGGTCGAAAGAGTGAAGTCGGTCAGCCGGGTCGTGCACCATCGTTGTCGCCATGATCTCGTTCGCGCCGGTGGCGGCGAGCAACTCGTCGAGGCCGCGACGGACCGTCGCCGGCGAACCGAGGACCGAGGTGGCGAACCGCTCCTCGATCATCTGACGGTCGAGTGGGGTGTACGGGTAGGCCGCAGCCTCCTCGAGGCTCGGCATCGGACCTGGGCGGCCCGAGCGCAACCGCACGAACGACAACCCGGAGGGCAGTGCGAGCTCGCGGGCGCGATCGTCGCTGTCGGCGACGAGTACCGAGGCGGCGACCATCGCGTACGGCTCGTCGAGCACCGACGACGGCCGGAAGCGCTTCCGGTAAAGGTCGAGCGCCGGGATCGTGTTCTGGGCGCTGAAGTGGTGGGCGAACGCGAAGGGCAGCCCGAGCAGGCCGGCGACCTGGGCGCTGTAGCCGCTGGAGCCGAGCAGCCACATCGGCGGCATCGTCTCGGGCCGCGGCACGGCGCTCATCGAGGCGTACGGGTGGCCCTCGGGGAAGGCGTCGGTGAAGAACGCCACGAGCTCCCCGAGCTGCTCGGGGAAGTCGTCGGCCGACAGGGCGTCCGCGCTGCGGCGCAGGGCCGCCGCGGTGGACGGGTCGGTGCCGGGTGCCCGCCCGATCCCCAGGTCGATCCGGCCAGGGTGCAGGTTCTCCAACATCCCGAACTGCTCGGCGACCACGAGCGGCGGGTGGTTCGGCAGCATGACGCCGCCGGAGCCGACGCGCAACCGCTCGGTCGCGGCCGCGATCGCGCCGATCAGCACCGCCGGGGCGCTGCTCGCGATACCCGGCATGTTGTGGTGCTCGGCCACCCAGAACCGGGTGAACCCGAGCTGCTCGACGTGCTGGGCCAGGCCGATCGTCGACGCCAGTGCCGCACGCGCCGTCGACCCGCTGGAGATCGGCGCGAGGTCGAGCACCGAGAGCGGGACGGGGAACGGTGCAGCAGGGCCAGCGTCGACGGTCATACCGGGGTCAACGACACCCGGCGCGCAGCCCTTCCCGATCGGTTCAGCGACCGAGCAGCGCCGTCTGCAGGGCGGGCCGGACCAGCCGGAATTGCTCGTCGAGCCGGGTGAGGAGCACGTCGGCGCCGAAGCGGTCCAGGGCGGTGCCGTCCGTCATCGCGGTGCGGCCGAGGGTCTCGAGTTCGGCCGCGACGGTCGCGAAGCTGCGGGCCGCGACCGAGGCGCTGCTGCCCTTCACCGAGTGCGCGAGCCGGGTGAGCAGCTCCGCCCCGGCGGTGGTGTCCGGAGTCGCCGCGAGGCAGCTGCGCAGGTCGACCAGGCGCTGCTCGGTCGCGTGCGACCAGCTGTCGAGCACGCTGTCGAGGTCGGCGGCAGGCAGGGTCGCGAGGTCGGCGAGGATCTCCTCGTCGAGCAGTGGGGTCGATGCCCCGTCCCAGCCGTGAGCCGCGGGCGCGCGGCCGGTCCCGCCGATCCAGCGTTCGAGCGTCGCGGCCAGGACGGGCACGCGCACCGGCTTGGGGAGGTGGTCGTCCATCCCGAACGCGAGGCAGCGCTCCCGGTCGATCCTGAGCGCGGAGGCCGTCACTGCGATGATCGGAACCCGCGGCCCGTCGGTGTCGCGCTCCTGCTCGCGGATCCGCCGCGTGGCCTGGTAGCCGTCCATCTCGGGCATCTGGCAGTCCATGAGAACCGCGGCGTACCGGCCCGTCCGTGCCGCCTCCACCGCGGCGCGGCCGTCGGCGACGACGTCGA
>JAVEDQ010000123.1 GCA_030840885.1 Frankiaceae bacterium | reverse complement strand
AGGACATCAAGGCGGAGCAGAACCCCGGTTCGAACACCGAGAAGAACCCCGACCACTGGGTGACCGGCGGCGAGCCGGCGACCGGTGCACAGCGCTCCTACCTGCAGACCCTCGCCGAGGAGGCCTCCGAGTCGGTGCCCGCCGACATCAGCAAGGCCGACGCCTCGAAGAAGATCGACGAGCTGCAGGCCAAGACCGGCCGAGGTCGCTGACCCGGACACGCGTAGCGGCCCCCTCCCCCGGGGTAGGGGGCCGCACAGCAGCGCACTCGAACGAGGGGATGGTCACGTGGCCGACGACGAGAAGACCGATACCGAAGAGTCGACCGATCAGACCGATCAGACCGACCAGTCGGAGAAGTCCGAGGCCGAGACGGGCGAGAGCGTCGAGGGCGGCGAGAACGTCGAGCGGAGCGAGAACGACGACCCGGAGTTCGGCAAGAAGGACGATGAACCCGCGAACGAGGTGCAGATGAAGTACCTCAAGCCGCTCGCCGAGGACTTGGATGAGGACATCCCGGACGACATGAGCGAGGCCGACGCCGCCGCCAAGATCAACGAGATGCAGGAGGAAGCCGCGAGCTGAGCCGACCACGGTGGCGAGCGGTTACCGTGGGGATCGCCGTTCCCACCGTCGGAGGTCCCGTGGCTCGCAAGGTGTTCGCCGCCATCACGCTGGCGACCGCGATCGTGTTCTTCCTCGTCGGCCAGGGCGTGCAGAACGGCGGCCGGGACATCATGGCGCAGAGCATGTACCTGGTCGCCGCCATCTCGATCTCGCTGTTCGTCGTCTCCGTGCTCCCGGGCCGGGACAAGTCCAGCCGCCGCTGAGGCGACCAGTCGCCGCCGTCAGACCGACGCGGCCAGTTCGTCGATCTCCTGCGTGGCGTACCACAGCAGGTGGGCGTCCTCCAGGTCACCCAGCGCGTCTTCGTCCTCGGGGTCGATGAGGACCGCGCGGACGAGCGGCACCGACTCCGGCTCGTCCACGTGGACGGCTTCGATCGACCGGATGGCGATCGGTCCGCTCACGCGGACCTCCCCCGGGTCCGGCGGTAGATCCTCGCCGTCGGTGCCGGCGGCGACCGCCGCATCGTGCACCTCGGCGACCAGGACCACCCGACGCCGTGGTGCCCGGACGTCATCGGCGAGCAGCTCGAGCGACTGCTGCGCTGCTCGCGCCAGGACGGCGTATTCCAGTTCCTCGTCGTCACCGCTCGCGTAGGACTCGCGCAGCGCCGAGGTGACGGCCCACCCGATGCCGCCGGGCGTCTCGCGGTCCTGCTGGAGGGTGGCGACGGCGGTCAGCGTCGAGGGCAGGTAGACCCGCATCGGCTACCGACCCGCCGACGAGGGTGTGCCCAGGGGCAGCCCGTGCAGTGCTGAGGCGCTGGTGCGCAGCGACGTCTCGAACACCCGCAGCCGACGGCGTCCGTCCATCAGGTTCACGCCGATGGCCTGCAGGTCCTCCGGGCCGGGGCCGAGCATGCTGACCTGCACCCCCGCGTCGCGCACGACGGCCGCTTCCCGGAGCAGTCGTCTGGTGGTCGCCCGGCGGACGCGGCGCTCGATACGCGCCGCACCCTTCGGCCGGTCGTAGGCGAACGACGCCATCGGTGCCAGCACCACGACCTCGTCAAGCCCGAGCCGGGCCAGCAGGTCGAGCGAGGTGGGTGAACACGTCCCGCCGTCCACGTAGCGCCGCCCGCCGATGGTGACCGGTTCGTACCAGCCCGGGATCGAGCAGGAGGCGGTCACCGCGTCGGCGAGTGCGGCCTCGGGCGAACCGTCACGGCCGAACACCACCCGACGGCCGGTGTCGTAATCCATCGCGACGATCCACGGCGCCGGGCTCTGCGGCCATGCCGTCGGCTGGGCGGTTCGCAGGCCGAGCGCGAGGGCTTCGTCACCGACGTTCTGCACGAGGTCGCCGACCGCCCGGATCGATCCCCGGCCTGGCGGAAGCAGCGACGACATGGCCGCCAGCGGGCGGACCCGCATCGGGTGCCGTGCCGCCAGCCGCAGCAGTTGAGGTGAGCCGAGGTGACCCAGCCGCGGCCGTGGCGGCAGCGGTGCCTGGGCGTCGTAGTCGTAGCTGACCGCGAGATCGCCCTCGCCGACCACGCCCCGCTGATGATTGGCCAACTGCTCGGTGCTCACACCGAGGCCGAGGAAGGCGCTGAGCACCGACCCGGCGCTGGTCCCGACCACGACCTCGACGCTGCCGGGGTCCCAGCCGGTCGTCGTCTCCAGCGCCCGCAGCGCGCCGACGGTCCACGCCGCGCCGAGCACACCTCCCGCACCCAGCACGAGTCCGCGGCGCGGTCGCGACGGCATCCCGCTCGTCGCGCGTCCGACCTCGAGGATCGCGCTCATCGTCGGTCACCGTTCATGCCGCACCTCATCGTGCTAGGAGCTCTGTGCTGATGCCTGCCCGCGTGGGAGGAGAACCGGATTCCGAACCTCTCCGTGACGGGGAGGTCCGAAGGCCGTAGCGCCAGTGTCCGCCCTCCTGAGCCGCCGTGTGGGGCAGCGCGCCGATCAGCCCGCGCGGACCTGCCAGCGGCGTCGGCCGGCGCCTCGACCGTGGCTCTGGACGAGGACTTCGGGAAGCAGCCCGGCGGCGAACCCGTCGAGCGCCACGCGGGCCGGGGATCGGGGCGCGACCTGGCACAGCGGCGAACCAGCCGCGAGGGCCCGGTCGGCGGCGTCCTGGTCGAACGGTACGAGCAGGTCCGGCTCGACGTCGCCGTGCCGGGCGAGGGCGGTGGTGATCTCCCGCTGCTCGCGTCGGGAGCCGCGGACGCGGTTCACGACCACGCGGACGACCGGGTCGGCACCCTGTGCGTCGAGGGTCTCCCGCAACTCGGTGAGCCCGACGATCAGCCGCCGCACCCCGACCGCGTCCGCCGAACCGATGACAAGGACCTCGTCGGCGGCGGCGAGCACCGCCGTGGTCGCACCGTTGCGGCGGGGTGCCAGGGTGTCGTAGGAGAGCTCCTCGTCCTCCTCGAGGTTGAACCCGCAGTCGACGATGGTCGTCGCGGCCGTGCGGCGCGCGATGTCGAGCACCCGGGCGAGCGCCGCGGGACGGAGCTCGGGCCAGCGGCTGGCCCGGCCGATCCCGGTGAGCAGCGACAGCGACGCACCACCGGTCAGCTGGAGGCGACGGGCCTGGCCGGCGAGCCGGGCGACGTCCAGCGCCCCGGCGTTCGCGGCGCGGCAGGCCGCGACGAGCCCCGGCGCTTCGTCGGTGACGTCGGCGTACTGGGCCAGGGTCCCGCCGTAGACATCGGCGTCGACGAGCAGCACCGACGCGCCCGTCGTCGCGAGTTCACCGGCGAGATGCCAGCTGAGGAACGACCGGCCGGGTGCCCCGGTGGGCCCCCAGACGGCGAGCACCCGTCCGGGCTTCGGCTCGACGTCAGGCTCGTTGTCGGAGTCGGAGTCGGGGTCGGCACCGGCGTCGAGGGGCGAGGACGCCGCGGTGTCGGTGCCGCCGCTGGTGTGAGTCGTCCGTGGGAGGGCGTGCGGGCCGCGGCGCCGCTGCTCGAGTTCGTTGACGGCCGTCCGCACCGCATCAGCCAAGCCGTCGCCCGCCGTCCCCGACGGCGGCAGCGTGACGACGTGGTCCACGCCGAGCTGGCGCAGGGTGCGCTCCGCCTGCTCGTCGGCCGTCCGGTCAATGACCCCGACCACGGCCACACCGGCCTCGACGAGCCGGGTGACAGCCGCCCGATCGAGCCGGCGGAGCCCCGTAGACACGAGCGCCACCCGGGCGGTGCCAGCGAGCGCTGCGGCGAGCAGGTCGGGCAGGTCGACGCAGCGGCGCACCACGGTCAGGCCGTTGCGCCGGTCCGCCAGCCGGGCGAGAAGCGACTCCTCGACGTGGGGTTCGGGCACCGCGCACAGCACGGGTAGCGGACCGCCGGCCGACGGGGACGGCTCTTGCAACGCCATCCGTCAGCCGCCCAGACCGGGAGCTTCGGTGGGCGTCCCGGATGCCGGACTTCCCGGCGCGGTAGCGCCGGGGCCGTCGACGCGCACCAGGTCAACGCGGTCCGAACGACTGGCCGCCACGACACGGACGGCGTCGCTGACGGCGACCCTGAGCTGCGCTGCGGTGTCACCGGAGCCCAGCACCTCGCCGCCGAGGAACTCCACACCGGCGACGACGAGCACCTCGCGGTCCGCGCCCGGCTGCGCTCCCTTGACCAGGGCGTAGACGTCGACGTGGTCACCGGGTTGCAGCGCCGGCGCCCGCCCGGCCTGCACCAGCACCGGCACGACGCGGGAGGCCGGTGCACCTGCAGGGGTGACGGCGGACGCCGGAAGGAGCGTCCCGGCAGTGACCGGCAGGACGAGGGCTCGGCCGAACAGCGCCGAGCGGCTGTCGACGCGGAAGTAGTGCCGGCTCGCTTCGGGGTCGAACCGGGCCTCGGTCGTCGCGAGGTCGGCCTCGGTCAACACATGCCCGGCGGGGAGGTCGGCGCGCACGCTGACCCACGGTGCCGACGCATCGGCGGCCGCTACGACCCGGGCCCCGACGACCACGGACAGCAGCACCAGGAGCGAGCCGATCAGGAGTCGGGCGTCGCGCCACCGCGGCCTCGGCCCGCGTGAGGCCGAGGGGGACGTCGACGACGACCCAGGTGTCGACGTCGCCGCCGAGCCCGGACGGGCGCGGCGGGTGGGGGCGGCGACAGCCATCCGGTCCTCCGATTCGACGTATTCGTCACCGATTGTGCCGCAGCTTGCGCCGAATCGTCACTCTGAGTGCAGGGCTGGGGAAAACTTCGTCCACAGGTGCGCGCGTCCGCAGGTGAACGCATGCAAGCATGGTCTGCGGGGCTCAACGCGGGGCCCTGGGCTGAACCGGCCGGAAGCGCGGAAGGACGACCTTGACCCCGAGGTTCCTCCAGCTGAGCGACGTCGCCGACGTCCTCAACATCTCGGCGAGCCAGGCGTACGCCCTGGTGCGCAGCGGTGAGCTCCCGGCCATCAAGGTCGGTGGCCGCGGGCAGTGGCGCGTGGAGGCGAGCGCGCTCGAGGACTACATCGCTCGGGCGTACAACGAGACACGCGCATTCGTTGAGGCGAACCCGCTCGGCCGGGCCGAACTGCCCGAGTAGTCCGGCACGCTCGAGTAGTCCAGCACGCTCGAGTAGTCCGGCGCCGCTCAGCTCAGCCGCTGCACCCGACTGAGCCCGGCGAACGGCACCACGGGGCCGGATCGGTCCCGTGGGCTCGCCGGCATCTCCAGGTGATCAGCTCCCACGCGCCCGACGACCCCGCTGAGCAGCGCCCCGTCGTCGGTGGTGATCCGGACCGACGAGCGGTCTCGCGCGATGCCCCGCAGTGCCGTGCGCAGGTCGAGCCGCGCTGCCAGTCGTCCTGCCGATCCCCCTGCGCCACCCGACTCCACCGACGCCGGCCCGAGGCCGCGCACCACCAGTACGGCGCGGAGCGGGACCAACGACTCCGGCGCGGATCCGCCGAGGGCGTCCTCTGCCTGGAGCAACAACCAATCCGCCCCCAGCGAGACGAGTTCCCCTCGGAGCCGCTCGCCCGAGCGCAGCTGGAGAGCCAGCTCGGTCCGCAGAGCAGCACGAAGTCGCCCGGCGAGGTCCACCCGCGCGAACTCGGTGCGCGTCCGGTCGCGGACCTCGGCTTCGAGCTCGGCCGCATCGGCGGCTTCGAGTTGTGCCTCCAGGTCCTCGAACAGGGCAGTCCACCGCATCACCGGCCCCTCCCCCGCCGTCGGGCGCAGCACGCCTGGGGCAGCCGACGGTTGTCGCCCCGCTCTCGCTAGCTCCCCTACCTCTGCCGGGCGTCTCGTCGGACGGTCCGCCGCACGCTGATCGTCGTGATGATGACGACGGCGAGCGGCAGCAGCCACCAGGCCGCGGCATGGACGTGGTGCAGGCCCCAGGTGCCGGCGAGTGCGGCAACGACCGTAGCCGCGACCGTCCAGTCGTCACCGATGATGAAGTCGACCCAGAAGACCACGAACGCCCGCAGCCCTCGCAGCACGATCATCGGACCGCTCCTCCCGCGAGATGCTCCCCGCCGAGGCGTGCGCCGGCTTGGTCACGCCAGCGCCGCGCCTGAGGGATGAGCAGAAGGCCAACGGCGACGTACCCGGCTGCGAGCCACGCCAAGGACAGCTCGTCGCCGGGCCATCTGACCGACAGCCCCTGACCGGACCAGAAGGTCCCGAAGGTCGTGAGCATGGCGCCGACGAACAGCTGCAGCGCCCGCCGCGGTATCCGGGCCACCAGACGATAGGTCGTAGCGCCGACGAGTCCGAGAACGAGGACGGCACCGGCGGCGCCGATGACCGCCGAGCCGACGGCGTGCGCGGCCGTGCCGAACGCGACCACGATGACCGCGACCTCGAGCCCCTCCAGCGACACGCCCTTGAACGACAGCACGAACCCCGTCCAGTCGAACCGGTCCGGACCGACATCGGCCGGGTCGACGTCCTCGTCGCCCTGCCCGACCGACCACCCGTCCCGGGCCACCCGGAAGACACCCTTCCGGAACCATTGCAGGCCGAACACGAGCAGCAGCGCCCCGACCACCAGCCGGACCGGACGTAAGGGCACGTCCCGCAGGGCCGTGCCGAGCACCGCGACGAGAACGGTCAGCACCAGCAGACCGCCCGCGGCTCCGACCAGAGAGGCTCGCCAGGACCGGGCGACCCCGACCGAGACGACGATGGCGACCATCTCGATGACCTCGATCGCTGCCGCGAAGAAGGTGCTGACGAGCACGGCACCGTTCATCGTCAGCCTTCCTTCTGCGCGGCGTTCGACGGCAGTCGATGGGCACCGTTCTTGCGCGCGCCGGCAGCAGCAGGCTAGCCGTGGTGCCCCGAGAAGAGCATGCGCCGATGGCTACCTCCCCTCGCCTCTCGGGGTTTTGGCGTGCGCCTGTCATGGCGTCTACTGCGGTAACGGACACAGAACCCGGCGCGTCTGCCCCGTTACGTGAAGTTGTGTGCCAACGGCGTTGTCAGGTGATCAGCTCGTGCAGCACGAGGTAGATCAGAAAGCCGAGGAAGAAGCCGACGCTGCCCACGGCGGTTTCGCCGCTGGCGTGCGCCTCGACGAGCAGTTCTTCGGTGGCCAGGTACATGAACGCGACCGC
>JAVEDQ010000122.1 GCA_030840885.1 Frankiaceae bacterium | reverse complement strand
AGCGGGCGAAGTAACCCAGCGAGCGCTCGGACTCGGGCTCCGGACGGCTCAGCGGCACGACGGGCTCGGAGCCGTCGACCGGCTCGTGGCCCTCGAAACTCTCGGACCCGTCGACCGACTCGTGGCGCTCGGCCGACTCGTAACCGTCGGCCGGCTCGAAGCTGTCGGCCGGCTCATAGCTCTCTGCAGGCTCATAGTTGAGCGACGTGAGCGTGCCGTACGAGACCGCAGCCCCCGACTCGTCGGCGTCCAGGTCGTGCGCCGTGGCGTCAGGCTCCACGAGGAGCGACGCTCCCAGCGGTGCGAGCGTGACGACCTCGCCGGCGGCTGCGGCATCGTCCAGCAACGAGGGGACGGCGAGCAGTACGGGCGTCCGACGCGGCTCGTCGGCCAGCAACGGCACCGCGAGGCCGGGAGAGTCGTCCGACGGGTCGGGGATGGACGGGTCGGGGTCGGACGGGTCGTCCTGCGAGGTCGCGACCTCGACGCGGTAGTAGGTCTTGAAGCTCACCGGCACCGGCGTCAGCGCGTGGACGGTGACGTCGGCGATGCCGCGCTCGTTGCGCAGGGTCTCGACGAGTCGGACGGCCGACTCGAGGTCACCGACGCGCCGGAACTCCGACTGCCCCGAGTCCTCGGAGAAGAAGACGACGTGCTCCATGTGGGCCTCCGCCAGGGAAGGCACCGTCCTGGCGACGGCACCTGTCCCGACGAAGATCGGCAGGCACCGACGTCGACCTGAAGCGGCCGACCGGGTGGCTGAGTGGCTGAGTGGCTGAGTGGTTCAGTGGCTCAGGCGGGACGGTGGATGCGCGCACTCGCCTGCGGCGAGTCCTGCGCGGCCTGCCGGGCTGCCTTCCGGATGGGGGCGTGCGGATCGAGGGCTTCGAGGCAGCGGCGGTGGGCCTCGGCCTCGTCGACGCGGCCGGGGCGAGCCTCCGCCAGGCGGCTCGCGGCGATGACGATCAGGGCGATGGCGACGGCGATCGGGGGGACGAGCAGCAGGTACATGGCAGCCTCGAGCGAGATGGCGGGACTCAGTATTGGAGTCGATCGCGACGCTACTCCTGCGCGATCGGCTCCGCGCTTCCTTTCGGCCGCCCGCAGCGAGCCGTTAACCCATTTGGAGCAATGGCCGCCATGGCCGCCCCGGTCAGGGGCTCCCGACCCATTCGGCCTGCCCGTCGGTGAACATCTGGTGCTTCCAGATGGGCACTGTCGCCTTCAGGTCGTCGATGAGCCGTCGGCAGGCGGTGAAGGCTTCACCGCGGTGCGCTGCCGAGGCCGCCACGACGACCGCGATGTCACCGATCGCCAGTTCCCCCACGCGGTGCTGCGCGGCGAGGGCCACCACCGGCACGTCCGCGGCGACGGCGGCGGCGACGCGGGCCAGCTCCGCCTCGGCGCTCGGGTGCGCCGCGTACTCCAGCCGGTCGACGGCCTGGTCGTCGTCCTGCTCGCGAACGGTGCCCAGGAACACGGCGATACCGCCCGCGGCCGGGGCGGAGACCGCCGCGACGCACTCGTCGAGCGACAGCGGCGTCGACCGGACCTCGGTGGTGATCGACGGCGGCCGCGGCGATCGGGAGTCCTGGGCAGGCACGTCAGGAACGTACGACACGGGGCGCGCAACAGGGTCCGCTCACAGCGATCTCGCAGGCGAGCAGGCAGACGCGGCGAGCAGAGGCGGATACCGTCGACCCCATGAGTGGCGGGCCTTTCCCCTTCGGCTTCAGCGGCGGGTCCGGCGGCTCGGGTGAGGGCTCGGGCGGCGGCCCCGGGGGCAGCTCGGATCCGTTCGGCTTCGGCGGCGGCAACATATTCGCCGAGCTGCAGCGGCTGATGTCCTGGCAGGGCGGCCCGGTCAACTGGGACATGGCCCGGCAGGTCGCCGAGCAGTCGATCGGCACCGACGACCCCCCGGTCACCGACGCGGAGAAGACGTCGGTCATCGAGGCAGGTCGACTCGCCGACCACTGGCTCGACGAGGTGACGGTGCTCCCCGGCGTGGGCGGGGAGCTCGCCAGCTGGAACCGCATGCAGTGGATCCGCGAGACGTTGCCGGTCTGGCAGACGCTCGCCGACCCCATCGCCGGCAAGGTCGTCGACGCGATGGGCTCCGCCCTGGCCGGTGGCCTCTCCGACCTGCCGCAGAACCCTGAGCTGGCCAGCCAGTTGCCGCCCGGCTTCGACCTGAGCCAGCTCACGACCGCGGGTGGCCCCTTCCTCGGCATCCTGAAGCAGATCGGTGGCCTGCTGTTCGGCGCACAGGTCGGCTCGGCGCTCGCCGCGCTGGCGCAGGAGGTCGTCTCCCCCACCGACGTCGGCCTTCCGCTGGGTGGCGCGGCCCTCGTGCCGCGCAACGTGGCGGCGACCGGCGACGGGCTGGAGGTGCCGGACGACCAGGTGCGCCTCTACCTCGCGCTGCGCGAGCTGGCGCACCAACGGCTCTTCGCGCACGTGCCGTGGCTGCGCGCGCAGCTGCTCGGCGCTGTCGAGGCCTACGCCCGCG
>JAVEDQ010000112.1 GCA_030840885.1 Frankiaceae bacterium | reverse complement strand
GAGCCGTTGACGACGTAGTGGTCGCCATCTCGCAACGCCGTCGTGCTCATCGACGCGTGGTCGCTGCCGATCCCCGGCTCGGTCATCGCGATGGCGGTGATGAGCTCGCCGGAGGCGATGCCGGGCAACCACCGTTCGCGCTGCTCGTCGTTGCAGTAGGCGAGGAAGTACGGCAGGCAGATGTCGGTGTGCAGGGTCAGACCGAGGCCGCTGGCTGCGTTCCCGGTGCGGAGGAGCTCCTCGGTGAGGATCGCGTTGAAGCGGTAATCCCGAGTCCCACCGCCGCCGTAGGCCTCGTCGATCTCGAAGCCGAGGAACCCGGAGTCACCGGCGGAGCGGAACAGGTCGCGGTCGACGATGCCGGCGGCGTCCCACTTCTCGCTGCCGGGCACGACCTCGCGCTCGACGAAGGTGCGGAAGGCCTCGCGGAAGGCGTCGTGGTCGGACTCGTAGAGGGAACGCTTCACGAAAATCTCCAGCCTGGGCTAGCGCGGGGGCATGCGGATCGCGCCGTCGAGGCGGATGACCTCGCCGTTGAGCATCGGGTTCTCGACGATGTGCGCGGCGAGCGCGGCGAATTCCGACGGGTTGCCCAGTCGGCTCGGGTGCGGCACCTGCCTGCCGAGCGACGCCCGGGCGTCCTCCGGCAACGACGCGAGCAGCGGGGTGTCGAACAACCCCGGCGCGATGGTGACCACGCGGATCATGGCCGACGCGAGGTCACGGGCGATCGGCAACGTCATCCCGACGACCCCGCCCTTCGACGCCGCGTACGCCGCCTGGCCGATCTGGCCGTCGAAGGCCGCGATCGAGGCGGTGTTGACGATGACGCCCCGCTCCGAGTCCCCCGGAGTGTCGCCGATCGGCTCGTTCGCCACCATCCGCTCGGCGGCGAGCCGCAGGACGTTGAAGGTGCCGATCAGGTTGATCGAGACGATGCGGGCGAACTTGTCGAGCGGATAGACGCCCTTCTTGCCGAGGATGCGGATGGCGTCCCCGGTGCCGGCGCAGTTGACCACCACGCGCAGCGGCCCCTGCGCGACGGCGACGTCGAGAGCGGCGGAGACAGCGATTTCGTCGGTTACGTCAGCGGCCGCGAAGCGGACCCGGCTGTCGAACTCACTGGCGAGCTTGTCCGCGACCGCTTCGCCGTCGGAGGACGGCAGATCGAGGATCGTCACCGATGCCCCCGCCGCCAGCAGCCGTTCGACGGTCGCGAGACCGAGCCCCGACGCGCCGCCGGTGACGAGCGCGCTCGCACCCGCAGGATTCATCAGAGGAGCTCGAGGATGGTGGCGTTGGCCTGGCCGCCGCCCTCGCACATGGTCTGCAGCCCGTAGCGGATGCCGTTGTCGCGCATGTGGTGCACGAGGGTCGTCATCAGCCGCGCACCTGAGCCGCCGAGCGGGTGGCCGAGCGCGATGGCGCCGCCGTTCGGGTTGAGTGCCTTCACGTCGGCGCCGAGGTCGGCCAGCCACGCGAGCGGGACGGGCGCGAACGCCTCGTTGACCTCGAAGGCACCGATCTGGTCGATGGTCAGGCCCGACTTGGCCAGCGCCTTCTGCGTCGCCGGGATGGGCGCGGTCAGCATGATGATGGGGTCGGACCCGGCCAGCACCGCGGTGTGGACGCGGGCGATGGGCGTGCAGCCGAGCTCGGCGGCCTTCTCGCTGGTCATCATGAGCAGCGCGGCGGAACCGTCGGAGATCTGGCTGGCGTTGCCGGCGCTGATGACGCCGCCCTCGGGCTTGAAGACCGTCTTGAGCCCGGCCAGCTTCTCGACGGTGGTGCCACGACGGATCCCCTCGTCGAGGCTGATGACGGTGCCGTCCGGCAGGGTCACCGGAGCGATCTGGCCCTCGAACCGGCCGTCGTCCTGAGCGGTCGCCGCCTTCTCGTGCGACCCGACGGCGAACTCGTCGAGCTGCGTCCGCGAGAGACCCCAGCGCTCCGCAATCATCTCGGCGCCGATGCCCTGGTTCGGGAACACGCCGTCGTAGCGGGCCAGGAACTGTTCGCCGAGCGGGTTCTGACCCTGCGCGGACGAGCCCATGGGTACGCGCGACATCGATTCGACGCCACCGGCGACCACGACGTCGTACTGGCCGGCGACCAGGCCCGCCGCGGCGAAGTGCACGGACTGCTGGCTTGAGCCGCACTGCCGGTCGACGGTGACGCCGGGGACCGTCTCGGGCCAGCCGGCCGCGAGCACGGCGGTACGGGCGATGTCGAGCGTCTGCTCACCGGTCTGCGAGACGCAGCCCCAGATGACGTCGTCGACAACGGCCGGATCGACGCCCGTCCGCTCCGCCAGCGAGCGCAGGACGTGGGCGGACAGGTCGGCCGGGTGGACGCCGGACAGGCCGCCGTTCCGTTTGCCGACCGGGGTGCGGACCGCCTCGACGATCACTGCATCGCGCATGTTGACGTCCTTCCGTGTCACGGGACCTCCGTGTGACGAGAGCCCCACCGTAACAGTCAGTACCGACTGTTTCCAGGGGC
>JAVEDQ010000058.1 GCA_030840885.1 Frankiaceae bacterium | reverse complement strand
GGTCGTCGAGGAGCTCGGGCGCCCGACCGTCCTGGCGCTGACCGCCACCGCGAGCCCGCCGATCCGCGACGAGATCGTCGAACGGCTGCAGATGCGCGACGCCGCCCAGGTCGTGCAGGGGTTCGACCGACCGAACCTGCGGCTCGAGGTCGCCGACTTCCAGGACGACGACGCGAAGGACGAAGCCATCGTCCTTCGCGCGATGGGCGAGTCCAAGCCCGGCATCGTCTACGTCGCCACCCGCAAGCGGGCCGTAGAGCTCGCCGGCCGCGTCGCCGAGTACGGCCTGGCCGGCGAGGCGTACCACGCCGGCATGCGTTCTCCCGACCGGGACGCGGTTCAGGCCCGCTTCATGGCCGGGGAGGTCGATGTCGTCGTCGCGACGACCGCTTTCGGCATGGGCATCGACAAGGCCGACGTGCGCTTCGTGTTGCACGCCGACGTCGCCGACTCGCTCGACTCCTACTACCAGGAGGTCGGCCGGGCCGGGCGCGACGGCGACCCGGCCCTCGCCGTCCTCTACTACCGACGCGAGGACCTCGGGCTCCGCCGGTTCTTCGGCGGCGGCAAGCCCGACGCGAAGGCCCTTCGCAAGGTCGCGACCCTCCTCCGGCACGCAGGTGGGGCCGTCCGGACGACCGCCCTGGCCGACGAGGCCGGGCTCAAGCACGCGAAGCTGACCGGTCTCGTTGACCTGCTCGAGCGGGCCGGCGTCGTCGCCGTGTCCGGCGACGGCGAGGTCGCGGCCGTCGACGGGGCACCCGAGCCGAAGCAGTCCGTCGCGGCGGCGCTGGAGGTGGCCGCATCCCAGCATCAGGTGGACGACTCGCGGCTGCAGATGATGCGCGGCTACGCCGAGACCCAGGACTGCCGGCGCCAGTACCTGCTCGGCTACTTCGGCGAGTTCCTCGACGAGCCGTGCGGCAACTGCGACTCCTGCAGCGCAGGTACCGCCGAGGAGCAGCCCGACGCCGACGACTCGCCCTTCCCGCTGCAGAGCCGCGTCCGGCACGCCGCGTGGGGCGCCGGTCTGGTCATGCGTTACGAGGGTGACCGCATCGTCGTGCTGTTCGAGGAGGTCGGCTACAAGACGCTGTCGTTGGACGCGGTGGCTAGGCGGGGGCTGCTGGAGGCTGCCTGAGCTCCGGTCGGACCGGCGGTCAGAGCAGGCGCACCAGGGCGGTGACGGCCGCGGCGACCAGGACGACGAGCAGGAACGGGGCGCGGAGCAGCAGGGCGACGCCGGCGGCGGCGAGTCCCGCTGCCCGTGCGTCGATGACGAGGGCCCGACCGGTACCGAAGGTCCCGATGGCGACGAGGGCCAGGAGGAGGGCGACGGGCAGCTGCTCGGCCACCCGCCGGACCCGGGGGCGCTGCAGGACCCGCGGCGGAACCAGCAGGCCGGCGAGCTTGAGTGCGTAGCAGCCGATCAGCGTGAGGCCGACGGCGAGCCAGATCATGCGTCGTTCCGGCGGCCGAGTGCCACCGGCAGGACGGCCAGCGCAGCGAGCAGGACGGGCACGCCGACCGGGGTGAGCGGCACGGCGACCAGCGCGATCGCGACGGCCAGCGCCCCGGTCCGTCGCTCGACGCGCCCGCGCAGGCGGGGAGCGATCAGCGCAAGAAAGGCTGCGGGTGCGGCCGCGTCGACGCCGAAGGTCATCGGGTCGCCGATCTGCCCGGCGCCGATCGCCCCGACCACCGTGGCGAGGTTCCAGACGACGTAGACCGCGAGGCCGGTGGCGAAGAAGGCCACCCGGGACTCGCGGCGGGTGGGCTGTGTGGTGGCCATCGCCGCGGACTCGTCGATGACGATCTGCGCCGAGAGCAGCCGGCGGAACCCGCTCAGGTGCAGGGCGTCGGCGAGGCGGATGCCGTAGAAGGTGTTGCGGACGCCGAGCGCCACCGCCGACAGGGCGCCCGCGAGTGCGGAACCACCGCCGCCGAGTACGCCGACCAGGGCGAACTGGCTCGCGCCGGTGAACACCAGCAGCGAGAGTGCGGCGCACTGCCACACGGTCAGCCCGGCGGCGACCCCGGCGGCGCCGAAGGTCAGCCCGCTGGTGCCGACGGCGACGCCGACCGCCACGGAGTCGCGTCGGACCTTCCGGAGCCGGTCGGGGTCGGCCGGGTCGACGGGGTCGTCATCGGAGTCCTCCACGACGTCGGGCACCGGACCAGTATTTCGGTCCGATGCCCGGTGTCGTGGCCCTCAGGGCCAGTTGCTCAGTTGCTCAGTTGCTCAGCTCAGCTGACGGCCTGCTTGAGGGTCTCACCCAGGCCGGTGGCGGCTGCGGCGGCGCGGGAGGGGGCAGCCTTGAGGATCCCGCGGGCCGCCTCGATCGGGCGCTCCTGCTCGCCGGCGAGCGAGTTGCTGACCAGCAGTCCGCCGGTCATCGCCGGGATGGCCCACTGCAGGACCTTCAGCTGCTTCTGCGCCTTCGCGACGTCGGGCGGGGTCTGCGGCAGCGGGTCGGTGCCGCCTGCCACGGGGACGTCGCCGGCGGCCATGATGCGCTGGCCGAGGACGCGGGAGTAGGCGGTGGCCGCGAGCGCTCCACCGGTCAGCCCGAACTTGACGGCGGTGTTGCTGGCCAGGCCGGACTGGACGGCGGCGCGCCCCGAGTCGCGACGGAGCAGCTGGAATCCACCGACGAGGTGCGCGCCGATCGCGAGCGCGTTGAACGGCGTCCACCGGGCCCAGCCCGCGTTGGCGACACGGGCGCGCTGCCGCGGGTCGTCGACGTCGGACGCGGCACCGTTGAGGCCGATGGCGCCGTTCAGCGAGCCACCGAACCAGGCCGCGAGGCCGACGTCGTGCATGGCGCGGGAGACGGTCAGGCGTTGTGTCATGGAGGTCCTTTCGAAGGGCGTCGCAGCACTCGGCCGCGCAGGCTGTCTCTCGGTTCCCTGCCCGACGCTGCGAGCCTGAATCCGGCGCGAAGTGCGCGTCGCGCGTTCCGGGGGCGGATCGGGACTGCGGGGTTTCACCGTGTCGAGGTGGCGGTACGGGGCCGAGGACCCGGGTAGGCACGCCGTCGAGTCAGCCGTCGTCGGCCCGCCGCAACGTGGGTCGTCGCGCGCACCCGACGACCAATCCCCCACCACCAGCGAGAGGACGAGGCGCTGTGCCGCACACGGCCGTCACGATGTCCCGGACCGCAACCGGCTGGACTGGAGACGAGGACACGCTCCACGACGTCGAGGACCTCGACAGCCTGGCCGACAGCTTGCACGTCGGGCCGGGTACGACCTCGGTGGTCTTCATCGAGGAGGACGACGAGTGGCTCGGCATCGTCCGGGTCACCGACGACCTGGATCCGCGGGTCTTCCTCTCCGACCGACGTGTGCTCGAGACCTCCGACCTGGCGCAGCGACTGTTCGCCGACGCATTGCCGGTCGTGCCGCCCCCGACCCCCGAGGACGACGACGACACCCCCCGTCCGGCAGCCGAGGCGATAGGCGACACCGACCTGCTCGCCGACCTCGGCACCTCCGGCGACGTCCTCATCGAGCTGTGCGCCGAGGAGGGCCTGCTGCCCAGCGACGTCCTCTCGGCTCTCTGCGAGCGTGCCGGATGCCTGGACGTGCTCGACCAGATCCGGGTCGTCTGAGGCAAGGCCGAGGACAGTGGAGTGAGCACCATCTGGGACGAGCCGATGGGGCTCGCCCTGGACCAGGCGCGGTGCGCCCTGCGCTCAGGCGACGTCCCCGTCGGTGCGGTGGTGCTCGACCCCGACGGGGTGCTGATCGGCCGCGGCGGCAACGCCCGCGAGGCCACGGGCGACCCGACCGCGCACGCCGAGGTGCTTGCACTCCGCGCCGCGTCCGCGGACCGGGGTACCTGGCGGCTCGAGGGCTGCACGCTGGTGGTCACGCTCGAGCCGTGCACCATGTGCGCCGGCGCGATCGTGCAGTCCCGGATCAGCCGCCTCGTGTTCGGTGCCTATGACGAGAAGGCCGGCGCCGTGGGGTCGCTGTGGGACGTGGTGCGCGACCGTCGCCTCAACTCCCGCGCCGAGGTGTTCGCGGGCGTCCGGGCCGACGAGTCGGGCGCGCTGCTGCGCGACTTCTTCGCCGACCACCGCTGATAACCCGCCAGCTGAATCCTCCCGAGGCGTGGAGATCTTGGGGGCCCCACCTTCAGGTC
>JAVEDQ010000053.1 GCA_030840885.1 Frankiaceae bacterium | reverse complement strand
ACAGGTAAGCCCGGCACCGCACCTGCCGTCGCTGCCGCCCCGGCACCGGGAGCGGCGGACTCAGGCGGCGGTGCTGCGCCGGCGGCGGACCCCTCTTCGCCGTTGGACCTCAACACCGCCACCGTTGAGCAGATCGACGGCCTGCCGGGCGTCGGGCCGGTGCTCGCGAGCCGCATCGTCGAGTACCGGACAGCCCACAACGGGTTCACCAGCGTCGATCAGCTCCACGAGGTGAAGGGCCTCGGCGGCAAGACCGGCGCCGAGCTGCTGCCGCTGGTCCGGGTGGGCTGACAGCTCCCTGCCCCGCGGCGGCGGCACGGCCGGCTACACCGGGGAGCACGATGGCCGGGTGGCGCCCGCAACGCATCCCGTCCCACCCGAGCCCTCCGGCTACGGGCGGCGCTCCCTGGCCGATCTGATGCCGTCGCTCGCGGCCAGGCTCGGGGTCCCGGGAATGGCGGACGTGCTCGGCCTCGGCGGCGGCGTCGATGGCGACGGGACCGACCGTTCGGCTCTGATGCTGCTCGTCGACGGCCTGGGAGCGGCGCTGGTCGAGGAGCACGCCCACCTCGCACCGACCCTTGCCGCGCTCACCGCGGGGCGCAGCCTCGACGCCGGCTTCCCGGCCAGCACACCGATCAGCGTCGCGTCACTGGGCACCGGGCTGTCACCCGGCGCCCATGGTCTGGTGGGGCTGACGATGAACGTCGACGGTCACGTCCTGGACACGTTGAAGTGGACCGTCGGCGGCCGAGACGCGTCGGCGCTGGCGGCTCCCGAGCAGATCCAGCCGTATCCAACGGTCTTCGAGCAGGTCCGGGCGGCCGGCTTCCGTCCCGTGGTCGTCTCGTCCTACCTGTTCGCGAACTCGGCCCTGACCCGCGCGGCGCTGCGGGGCGCCGACTACCGCGGCACGGTCGCGCACGGCGACCTCGCCGCGGCGGTGCTCGACGAACTCCGCGTACCCGGCACCCTCGTCTACGCCTACGTCAGCGAGCTGGACACCGTCGGTCATGTCACCGGGCCGGGGTCGCCCGCGTGGCAGTTCCAGCTCCGCGAGATCGACCATCTCGTGGCGCTGCTCGTCGATGGCCTGCCCTCCGGGACGCTGATGACCGTGACCGGCGACCACGGCATGGTCCGGATGGCCGGCGACGCCGTCGTCGACTACGACGAGACGCCGGGGCTGCAGGAGGGGGTGCGACTGATTGCCGGGGAGCCGCGGGTCCGCTACCTGCACGTCGACGCGGCCGACCTCGCCGCGGTCCGGAGCCGGTGGGCGGACGTGCTGGGCGACGAGGCGTGGGTCGGCACCCGTGCCGACATCGAGTCGGCCGGCCTGCTCGGGGCGCTACCTCAGGGCCCACGCGGCGCTGACGTCCGGTCCCGGGTCGGCGACCTCGTCGTCGTCGCGACGGGCATGGGCGGTGTCGTCCGTCGGACCGCGGAGCCCGTAGTCTCCTCGTTGATCGGGCAGCACGGGTCCTGGACCGACGCCGAACGGCGCATCGCCCTCGCCGTCCATCACACCTGATGACCGAGTGGCATCGAGCCTTCGCGGATCGTTTTTCCGCATTCGCCTCCGATGGGACGCGAAATGGGGCAAAGTCGATCCGGTCCGCCGAACGCGCGGTCGACGGCGTGACGAAGGAGTAGCAGGTGAGCGAACAGCTCCGGGCGGGCACGCTCACATGGCGGTCCGACCGACGGCTCGTCCGTCGCATTGTCCTGCTGTTCGTCGTGCTCGCTGCGCTCGTGGTCTCGGCCGTGCAGATGCCGGCCCAGGCGCTCGAGGCCAAGGCGCCGGCCGTCGCGTTGCTCGGCGCTCCCGACGGCAACGGCTACACCGTCGTCAGCGGTGCGGGTCGTGGCTACGCCTACGGCTCGAGCCTCCCGTCCGCGGCGCGGAGTCCCGGAACCGGTGCTTCGCGAGCTGACAGCAGCCTCCCTGCCGACATCGAGCTCTCCTCGCCCGTCGTGGCCGCGGCGGGCGTACCCGCTCAGCCCGGCCACTGGGTGGTCACCCGGGACGGTGGGGTCTTCGGTGTCGACGGCGCCCGCAGCTACGGCTCGCTCGCCGGTCGCACTCCGGACTCACCCGTCGTCGGCATCGTCGCCACCTCGACCGGCCTCGGGTACTGGCTGGTCACCGCGGCGGGCCGCGTCGCCGGCTTCGGTGACGCGCAGGAGCACGGCGATCTCGTCGGCGTGCTGCACAGCGGAGGCGTCGTCGCACTCGCCGCCACGCCGGACGGCGGGGGCTACTGGCTCGCGACCTCCACCGGCGCGGTGTTCCCGTTCGGGAACGCCGCCCACCTCGGAACTCCTGACCAGACCGGTGTCGAGCGCGGGTACGTGAACCCCCGGCCGGTCGTGTCGCTCGTCGCCTCGCCGACCGGGCTGGGTTACCTCGCCGTCGCCGATGACGGCACCACCTACGCCTACGGCGACCTGCGCGACCCGGGCACCCTCACCGGCATGCAGCTCACCAGCCCGGTCGTGGGCGCAGCGCTCGCCGAGGCCGGCGCCGGCGTGTGGTTGCTGCAGCGCAACGGCGGGGTCATCGCGCTCCGCGCACCCTTCTACGGTGCTGTCACCGACGAGAAGAACGCGCACCCGACCACGGTGATCGCGCCGTACTACGCACCCGCCGCCAACGGCGCTCCTGTGCCGCCGACCGTCGACGGCGCCGCGGGTGGGCTCGTCGCCATCAACTGCTCGGGCTCGTCCCAGGGAGCCATCGTCGTCTCGGCGCTGCTGGCCCGGCCGACGGCCGACGTGCTCACCGCCGGCGCGCGGGATGGCGTACCGCTCTGCGCCACCAGCAGCTTCCGCAACTCCCAGCAGCAGGTCGCCCTGCGGGCCAGGTACTGCACCGCTGCGTTCGACCCGGCCGCAACCTGCTCCCGCCCCGTGGCGCTCCCCGGCCGCAGCATGCACGAGCAGGGCCTCGCGATCGACTTCGCCTCCGACGCCGCCGGCTACGCGTGGCTCGCCGGCAACGCCGAGCGCTTCGGCCTGCATCACCTCACCGGGGCAGCCGGCGCCGTCGAGCCGTGGCACTACTCACTCGACGGCAGCTGACGTCGGGGAGCGAAGCGAGAAGCGCTTTCGTAGGCTGGGGTTCCCCCAGCACGGAAAGCAGGAACTGTTGTCCCGCAAAGCAAAGATGACCTGGCCCACCGCGGGCCGCACCACCGCCGGCGGCGTCACGTCCCGCGTCTTCGATCCCGGCACCGGATGGACCCTGCAGGAAGCCCGCGGGCTCCTCGAGCAGGGCTACTCACCGGCGCACGTTGCCCGGCTGACCGGATATCCGGAGCCGATGATCCGCGTCGGCACCGGCCACGCACGTCTCGGCTGACACAGGAGCCTGTCGAGATCCAGCCCCCGGCTCCGTCCCAGCACGAATGGGGCGAGCCATCTATTGGGGATGAAGATCTCATGGCACACGTACAGCGCTTCGACCACATCGGCATCACCGTCGCGGACCTTGCCGCGGCGACCGCTTTCTTCGTCGGACTGGGCCTCGAGGTCGAGGGCACCGGGTCCGTGCAGGGCGAGTTCGTAGACACCGTCTGCGGCATTCCGGGCGCGCACTGTGAGATCGCCATGCTGCGGCCGCCCGACGGAGGGTCCCGGCTGGAACTCTCCAGCTTCGTCACGCCCGATCCCGTGCCCGGATCGCCCACGGCGATGGCCAACGAACTCGGCCTGCGGAACGTGTCATTCGAGGTCGGCAACCTCGACACGGTCCTCGACGAGCTGGCTTCGGACGGATACGGGCTCGTCGGCGGCGTCGGCGAGTACGAGAACAGGGTCCGGATGGCCTACGTACGTGGGCCTGAAGGGATCATCGTTTCCCTGTTCGAACAGATCGGCTGACTGCGCCGGACACTTTCTCCAGCACCGTCAGCGGCCGGCGTCGCTTTCGTCCGGCGCGACGCGCAGGGCGCTGCCGCTCGTCGGTGCCTGACCCCACAGCAGGCGCGTGACGCCCTGGATGGTGCTGATGCCGTAGTTGAACGAGGCGGTGCCGGTGCCCGGGGTCTTCGTCAGCACGGTGATCACG
>JAVEDQ010000598.1 GCA_030840885.1 Frankiaceae bacterium | reverse complement strand
CCACACCCTCGTAGCGCGTGCGGTCACCCGAGTCGGGGTGCAGGGTTGCCTTGCCGTCCAGCAGGTCGATCATCCAGCGCAGCTCGTTGAACTGGCAGTTGTCGACAGCGTCGCCGGTACTGATGCTGAAGGCCAGCGGGCCGCCGAGCACCGGCCCCCGGCGAAACGAGCGCAGCGTCGCCACCATCGTGTCCGCGACCTGCGTCGCGAGCATCTCCTGCGGGCGGTAGGCGGCGGAGAACGGGCCGTCGGGGTGCGTGTCGTTGTAGCGGTCGACGAACTCGACGCGCGCGGGCGACTGCGCGTCGACGACGTGCAGGTCGGTGAGGTGGCCGAACGACAGCAGCGGCCGCCGCCGGCGCCGGCGGTCCGCAGCCGGTGCTCCCCCGAGTTCGGTGCGGACGACGTGCTGCTCGCCGGGTCCGGCGACCAGGTGCACATAGCCGCCCGCGTTGCTCGCCGGGCCGCGCAGCAGCGTCGCCCGGCTCGTCGTCTTCGGCAGACCCGAGGCCTCCGCCGTGCCGCCCGCGACCGGCTTCGCCGGGGAACGACCGCTGCAGGCGCCACTGGCGGCGACGGCCGCCACCACCGCGCCGGCTTTGAGCAGGTCACGTCGGGAGAAGCGCATCGCGTCATTCTGCGCCCGAAAGGCCGACTGCGCATGGCGTAGGTCACACGGGCCGGGACAGGATGGAGGCGTGCGCGTCGCGTTGTTCGTCACCTGCCTGGTCGACGGGGTGGTCCCCGACGTCGCCAAGGCCACCGTCCGCCTGCTGCGTCGGCTGGGGGTCGACGTCGAGGTCCCGCTGGCCCAGACCTGCTGCGGGCAGATGCACATCAACACCGGCTACGCGGGCCAGGCGCTGCCGCTCGTGCAGCAGCACGCCGATGCCTTCCGCGGCTTCGACGCCGTCGTGACGCCGAGCGGTTCGTGTGCCGGTTCGGTGCGCCACCAGCACCCGGCGCTCGCCGCCCGGTCCGGCCAGGCCGGGCTGCAGCGGCAGGTGGAGGACCTCGCCTCGCGCACCTACGAGCTCTCGGAGTTCCTGGTCGACGTGCTCGGGGTGACCGACGTCGGCGCCTACTACCCGCACAAGGTCACCTTCCACCCGACGTGCCACTCGCTGCGGGTCCTGCGCGTCGGCGACCGGCCGCTCCGGTTGCTGCGCGCGGTGCAGGGGCTGGAGCTCGTCGAACTCCCCGACGCCGAGGTGTGCTGCGGCTTCGGCGGCACCTTCGCGGTGAAGAACCCCGACGTTTCGGCGGCGATGCTGTCCGACAAGCTCCGCCACGTCCTCTCGACCGACGCGGAGATCTGCAGCGCCGGCGACTCGTCCTGCCTGTTGCACATCGGCGGCGGGCTCTCCCGGACCCGTGCCGGGGTGCGGACCGTGCACCTCGCCGAGATCCTCGCCAGCGAGCCGGTGCCGGCGTGAGCACCTTCCTCGGCCTGCCCGCGCCACCGGGAGCCCCACCGACGGCCCCGCCCGGCGTCGGACACCTGCGGGGTGACCGGCCCTTCCCCGAAGCCGCGGCCGACGCCCTCGCCGACCCGCAGCTGCGCCACAACCTCGGCCGGGCCACCCGCACCATCCGCGGCAAGCGCAACGCGGTGGTCGCCGAACTCCCCGACTGGGCCGAGCTCCGTGCCGCCGGCGCCGCGATCAAGGACGACGTGCTCGCCCACCTCGACACCTACCTGCTCCAGCTCGAGGAGAAGGTCACGTCCGCCGGCGGGGTCGTGCACTGGGCCCGCGACGCGGCCGAGGCGAACGCGATCGTGCTGGAGCTGGTGCTGGCGGCCGGCGCCACCGAGGTCGTCAAGGTCAAGTCGATGGCGACGCAGGAAACGGGCCTGAACGAGGCGCTCGCCGCCGGCGGCGTCTCGGCCTGGGAGACCGATCTGGCCGAACTCATCGTGCAGCTCGGCGACGACGCCCCGAGCCACATCCTGGTGCCGGCCATCCACCGCAACCGCGCCGAGATCCGCGAGATCTTCCTGCGTGCCATGGGTGGTGTGGGCCGCGCCGCGGACCCCGGGCTGACCGACGACCCGGCCGCGCTCGCCGAGGCCGCGCGACTGCACCTGCGGCAGAAGTTCCTCGACGCCGAGGTCGCGATCTCGGGGGCCAACTTCGCGATCGCCGAGACCGGCACGCTCGGCGTCGTCGAGTCCGAGGGCAACGGGCGGATGTGCCTGACGCTGCCCCGGGTGCTCATCACCGTGATGGGCCTGGAGAAGGTCGTGCCCACGTGGCAGGACCTCGAGGTGTTCCTGCAGCTCCTGCCCCGCTCGTCGACCGGCGAGCGGATGAACCCCTACACCTCGACCTGGACGGGCGTGCACCCCGGCGACGGGCCGCAGGAGTTCCACCTGGTGCTGCTCGACAACGGTCGCACCGCCGTGCTCGCCGACCCGCAAGGTCGGTCCGCGCTGCGGTGCATCCGCTGTTCGGCGTGCCTGAACGTCTGCCCCGTGTACGAGCGCGCGGGCGGTCACGCCTACGGCTCGGTCTATCCCGGCCCGATCGGTGCCGTCCTGAGTCCGCAGCTGACCGGGGTCGCCGAGAACCCGTCGCTGCCGTTCGCCTCCTCGCTGTGCGGCGCCTGCTACGACGTCTGCCCGGTGGCCATCGACATCCCCTCGATGCTCGTGCACCTGCGCGAACGCGTCGTCGAGGACAAGCGCGCCCACTCCCGGATCCCGACCTCCGAGCAGGCGCTGATGTCGGCGGCCAAGTGGACGATGCTGCGGCCGGGTCGCTGGGCGGCCGCGCTGCGGGCAGGGCGCGCCGGGCGGGTGCTCGGCCGGCGCCGGGACCGCATCGGGGCGTTGCCGCCGCCGCTGTCGGCCTGGACCTCGACCCGCGACCTGCCCCGCCCGCCCGAACAGACGTTTCGCGACTGGTGGGTCAGCTCCAACGGCGGTCACGCCGAGGACGGCGGCACGTGAGCGCCCGCGACGACGTCCTCGCGCGCGTGCGCGCGGCCCAGGCCGTCGAACCGCTGCCCGACGGTCCCACGCCCCGTGACTACCGCCGGCATGACGACCGTCGGCTGCCGGAGCTGCTGGACCTGCTCGTCGAGCGGCTGACCGACTATCAGGCCACCGTGCACCGCGGCGACGATGCCACGACCCTCGTCCGCTCCGTGCTCGGTGGCCGGTCGCTGCCGTCGCTGGTCGTCCCCGACGGGGTCCCCGATGCGTGGCGCGACGGCATCCCCGGCGGCATCGACCTGCTCGCCGACGACCCGCCGCTGTCAGCGGTCGAGCTCGACGGCGTCGGCGGGGTCCTGACCGGCTGCCGGGTCGCCATCGCCGAGACCGGCACGCTGGTGCTCGACGGAGGCCCAGGTCAGGGGCGCCGCATGCTCTCGCTCGTGCCCGACTACTGCCTCGTGATGGTGACCGCGGACCAGGTGGTGGGCAGCGTGCCGCAGGCGGTCGCCGTGCTGGACCCGTCCCGTCCGCTGACCTGGGTGAGCGGACCGAGCGCGACCAGCGACATCGAGCTGAACCGCGTGGAGGGCGTCCACGGGCCCCGGACGCTGGACGTCATCCTGCTCGGCTGATCCGCCAGAGCTGAGGCCGACAACTTCTGCACCCGCTGCAGCTTTGTGAGGCACGCCTCGCTGCCAATTGGTTGCTACACGTAAGTAACTGGGCATAGCTTTGCTTGCGTCAAGCAAATAGTTGGGAGCATGCGATGAGTGCCGGTCTGTTGGTGACCAGCCCGACCGCACCCGCGGTCCCGGCGGTCAATCCGTCCACCGAGGAACTGCTCACCGCCGTGCGGTCGCTGTTCGCCTGCACCCGCCGGATGCGGACGTGGATCGGCGACGCCGGTGCCGCGACCGTCCTGGGCGCCGTCGCTGATCTCGGCGAGAGCCGGGTGAGCGCGATCGCGAGCGCCGTCCACATGGACATGTCCACGGTCAGCCGGACGCTGACCGCCCTCTGCAAGGAAGGGCTGGTCGCCACCCGGCCCGACGAGGCCGACCTGCGTTCGCACCTCACCCGCTGCACGCCGGCCGGCATCGAGCGCATCGCGGACCGGCGGGCCCGGATCGCCGAGCAGCTCGACGTCCGCCTCGCCGACTGGGACACCGACGACGTAGCCCAGCTGTCCCGCCTGCTCAACCGCTTCGTCGACAGCGTCCTGTCGACGCCCGCCACTGACCTTCCTTCCGAGGAGAACGCATGACCACGGTCGCCCCCGCGCCGTTCGTACCGGACGCCACCTCGCACGCTGCCGCCGCCGAGCCGCCGGCGAAGATGACCCACCGAAAGATCCTCGAGGCTCTGTCGGGCCTGTTGCTCGCCATGTTCGTCGCCATGCTCTCGGGCACCGTCGTCAGCAACGCGTTGCCCCGGATCGTCGGCGACCTGCACGGCAGCGAGACGTCCTACACCTGGGTGGTCACCGCCACCCTGCTCACCCTCACGGCGTCCACGCCGCTCTGGGGCAAGCTGTCGGACCTGGTCAACCGCAAGCTGCTGATGCAGATCGCCATCTGCATCTACATCTTCGGCTCCCTGTTCGCCGGTTTGTCGCAGTCCACGTCGTTCCTCATCGCCTGCCGGGCCGTTCAGGGCGTCGGTGCCGGCGGCATCCTCGCGCTGACCCAGGTCATCCTCGCGGCGATGGTCTCGCCGCGGGAGCGCGGTCGCTACAGCGGCTACCTCGGTGCGGTGTTCGCCATCGCGACGATCTCCGGCCCGCTGCTCGGCGGCGTCATCGTCGACACCTCCTGGCTCGGCTGGCGCTGGTGCTTCTACGTCGGGGTCCCGTTCGCCGCGGCCGCGCTCATCGTGCTGCAGAAGACGCTGCGGCTGCCGACGATCCGTCGTGACGGCGCCACGGTGGACTACCTGGGTGCCGCGCTGATCATCTCCGGCGTCAGCCTCCTGCTCATCTGGGTGTCGCTGGCCGGCTCACAGTTCGCCTGGGGCTCCAGTGAGAGCGCGGCCATGGTCGCCGGCGGCGTACTGCTGCTCGCCCTCGCGGTGCTCGTCGAGCTCAAGGTGAAGGAGCCGATCATCCCGCTCGGTCTGTTCCGGCACCGCACCATCGCCCTCGCCACCATCGCCAGCCTGTTCGTCGGTGTCGCCCTGTACGGCGCCACGATCTTCCTCAGCCAGTACTTCCAGATCAGCCGGGGCAAGACCCCGACCGCGTCCGGACTGCTGACCATGCCGTTGATCCTCGGCCTGGCGCTGTCGTCTCTCGTGGTCGGCCGCATCATCACGAGGACCGGCAACTGGAAGCGCTTCCTGGTCCTGGGCACGGCGCTCACCGCGATCGGCTTCGGCCTGCTCGGCACGCTGCGGGCCGACACCAGCGGCATCCTCGTCGCCGTGTACATGGCGATCGCCGGCGTCGGCGTCGGTATGACCATGCAGAACCTGGTCCTGTCGGTGCAGAACTCCGTGTCGATCCGGGAGCTGGGTTCGGCCACGGCGACCGTGTCGTTCTTCCGGTCCCTCGGAGGCGCGATCGGCGTCTCGGCGCTTGGAGCCGTCCTGGCCAGCCATGTCCGGACCGACATCGCCTCCGGCCTGACGCGCAACGGCCTCCCGGCCCCCTCGATGGAAGGTGCGAACAGCCTGCCCAATCCGGCGACGCTCCCGCCCGTGATCCGCACCATCGTGGAGACCGCGTACGGCCGCGGTACGGCCGGGGTGTTCCTCATCGCCACCCCGTTGCTCGTGCTGGCGTTCGTCGCCGTGCTGTTCATCCGCGAGACCCCGCTGCGGACCAGCAACGACGACAGCGAATCCAACCCGAGCACCCGGACTGACGCCGACGCCGACGCCGACGCCGTTGTCGCCGCCTGAAGGCCCGCCCATACCGGTTGGACCGCGTCCCTCGGGATAGTGACTGCATGCAGTCCTGTTCCGGGGGACGATGGACTCCGGCTTAGGTAGGACCGGTTCAGCGAGGGCGACACAGCGGACGGGGTCGGTGTGAGGCGTTCATGACGGGACGAGCCGCTCCGCAACGGCAGCGAGCGACGCCAGTGGCGAGGTCGGCGCTGGCCGTGGCCGCGGTGCTGCTGACGGCGGGTGCCTGTTCCGGAACGGCGCCGTCCACCGTCTCGGCGGGTGGCCCGGGCGTGCCGGCCGCCGCAGGCGTGCTGCCCGGCTCGGACTCGGGATCCGCCTCGGGCTCGGGTCCCATCGGCACCCCGGCTGCGCCGACGGCCCCGGCGCCCACGCCCCACACCACGGCCGATCTCCGCGCCCTGCTGCTGACCGAGGCCGACCTGCCGGCCGCGTACTCCGTGGACACCCAACCGTCCGACGGTGGCAGCGGCATCTCGTCGCCCTCCTCCCGGTGCGACGCCCTCGCCGGGCTGATCAACGAGGGATCCACCAGGGGAGCCACCGCCGAGGCCGCCGTCGCGTTCGACGGCGGGATCTCGGCGCCGCATCTGGGCGAGGACCTCGCGCTTCTGCCCTCCCCGACGTCTGCCGCCGCCTACGTGGCCAGCGTGCGGGACGCCGCCGGCACGTGCGACCGGTTGCTCGGCAGCACCGGAATCGGACTGCTGCCGCTCTCGGTCTCGCCGGCGACGGCACCTGACCTGGGCGAGCAGCGCTTTGCGATGGAGCTGACGGCGCGATCGGCCCAGGCTGAGATCGCCATCGACGTCCAACTCATCTCCGTCGGGTCGGTCGTGCTCATCACGACCGGCAACGACGCGACGCCTGAGGACATCTCGGCCTTCACGTCCGACGCCTACGCCAAGCTCACCGGCGGCACAGTCCCCCCG
>JAVEDQ010000583.1 GCA_030840885.1 Frankiaceae bacterium | reverse complement strand
TCGTGCTTCGAAGCTGAGTGCGTGCAGCAACAACCTTCCCACCCTGGAGCCCCGCTCACGCCTCCAATTTCGTCGAAGCAGGGGCCGTTTCCGATCTCATCCCGACGGGTCAGCCCGGATGACCCTTTCGGGGTGACCCGTCCGGTGGTGTCCGGTCTCGGACTACCGCGCGAGCTCGACGTCGACCGCGAGCCGGGCGTGGTCGGACCAGGCGGGCCGGAAGCTGATCCGCAGCTGCGACATGCGCCTGACCCGCGACCGAGGAACGAAGACGTAGTCCAGCTTGCGCAGGCCCTGGTGCGTGGGCCGTGGGAACCGGCGCGGGAAGTGGTCGGCCTCCTCGTGACTCGCATACAACGCGTCGAGGGCGGTGTCCCGCGGCGGGAGATTGAGGTCGCCGGCGAGTACGCAGGGCCGGTCCGCCTCCTGGCTGAGCAGATCGGCGAGGAAGGCCACCTGACGGGCAGCCACGCCCCGCTGCGGTGCCGGGTGCGTCGTCGCTATCCGCAGTGGCGACCGAGCGGCGGAGGCGATCAGGAGTGTGCGGCGCTCCCGGGTCGCGGCCCCGTCCTGTTGCAGGTGGTCGGGGTAGGTGACCCGCTCGACGCCGCCGTCGCCGCCGCGCCAGAACACGGCGTTGCCGTAGGACGCACAGCCGGGCATGTCGAAGTCGGGGATGGACCATGCCGCGGCGGCGCTGAAACCGGCGGGGGCAAGGGTCTCGGCGAGCGCGTCGAACTGACCGCTGCAGACTTCGTTGGCGGTGACGGCGAGCGGGGGCCGCCCCGCGGCCAGGACCACGTCGGCGAACAGCCGGGCGACCTCGGGGCGGCCGCGATGCCGCGCCCATCCGGCAAGGTTCCAATGCAGCAACGTGCCGGCGGCCGCGTCAACCGGGTCAACCCGGTCAGCGGACGGGGACGGCACGGCTGACTCCCACGTGATCGGCCAGCCATCGGTTCAGGGGCGCCAGAGCCCGCCAACCCTCCTGGACCCGCTCCAGAGCGAGAGGCGAGTGCAGTCCGTCGTCGGGCAGGTGGTGGCGGGACGCCGTGAGCGTCTTCGCCCGCAGCAGGTCGGCGCGCGGGTGGTCGGCGGGGGCGGGCTTGGGTACCCGCTTCAGCCGCTCGCCGCCGACCTCGAAACCGGCTCCGCTGAGCTCACCGAGCAGGGCGACGAGCTGCCCGCCGAGCCGGTCGTCGGCAACTGCCTCCCGCAGGCGTCGTGACTGGTCGGTGGCGCAGGACCAGTAGCCGCCGGCGACCAGCATCCCATCGGCCGAGACCTGCACGTACAGGCCACCCTCGCCGGGCTCGCCCCGGACGACCGCACCCGCGGCCGTCTTGTAGGGCGTCTTGTCCTTGCTGAACCGGACGTCGCGGTAGGGACGGAAGAACTTCGCCTCACCGAACTCCGGGCCGAGCGCGTCGAGCAGTGCCCGCATCGGGGTCGCCACCGCCCTCTCGTACTGCTCCCGGTGGTCGTTCCAGTACGGCTTCGAGTTGTCGGCCTCGAGGCCTTCGTAGAAGGTCAACATCTCCTCGGGGAACCCGGCGAAGCCCATGCGCGCATGCTCGCACCGACCGGACGGGCCCGGAACGCAACACCCGAGCCGCCTGTGCGGATGATCAGTGCGGCACGGCTGCAACGTCACCCGCATGAACGGCCGATGCGCCGGACGGGCAAACGCGAAGCGGGGCCCCCGATCACTCGGAGGCCCCGCTGCGTCGGCTTGGAGCAACTACTCCTAGAGCCCGGCCAGGATCTGGTTCAGCAGAGTGGTGATCTGCGTGAGCAGACCCTGGATGCCACCCAGACCGCCGGGACCACCCGCGAGCGAGCAGAGAAGCTGGCCGAGCAGGCCGCCGGCCGGGTTCGCCGTCAGGTTGAGCACGACCTGGTTGAGGTCGACGACCAGCCCGAGCAGGTTGAGGTGCAGCGGGCCGAGCGTCAGGTTCAGGACCTGGCAGACGGCCTGCGGGGTGACAGCGGCAGCAGCCGGGGCCGCGGCCCGGGCCGCAGCAGGGGCAGGCTGCGTCGGCAGCACGACGGGCACCGCGACGTTGCGCTGGTTGACGTTGCCGCCGGCGGACTTCATCTGGAGCCGGCCGATCAGGGCGATGCCGTTGCCCTGCTGGACAGCGCGCTCAGGACGGAAGGTGCCGCTGGCCGATTTCCCGTTCACCAGTCCGGTGACGGCGAGCTTCCGGTCGTTCAGCGAGTTGCCGGCGGGTGCGGCACCTGCCGGGACGGCGGCCACGACGAGTCCGACGGTCGTGAGCACGGCCAGCAGGATGGTGGCGAAACGCTTCTTCATGAACCCTCCAGGGGGTCGCTAGCGGGGGGATGCGGCCGTATCGCAACGGCCGGTAGCGACAGCCATCCGCTTCTGGGGTGGCAGCTGGCGCAGGCCGAGACAGGTTGTCTCGGTGCGGCCGGGCAGCGAAGCCTGACCGCGAAAGTTCTCCTTTCGCGCGCTGGTTCAGTTGTGACTGTTTCCTGCCGTTGGATCACGGTCTGCAACCTTGCCCCGGTGCCTT
>JAVEDQ010000582.1 GCA_030840885.1 Frankiaceae bacterium | reverse complement strand
CAGTCCGGACCAGGTGAGGGTCAGCGGCGGCTGCTGCCGATGTAGTCGTCGCCCGGAACGGTCTCGTTCTGCGCACCCTGAGCGGATGTCCGACGCCGGCGCAGTGCCGCGGCGCCAAGGAGGCCACCGAGGGCGCCAAGGACGACGCCGGCGATGCCGAGGCCGATCGCGGTGTTGACCGAGGACTTGCTGGCGGTGTCGGTCTTCGCCGCGGTGGTGGTCGCCGGAGCCGCGGGTGCGGCGGCCGGGGACGCCGCGTCAGCGGCCGCGGGGGTGAGGCTGAGCGTCGGGGCCGGGTGCTCCGGCTCGGCACCGCCGGGAGTCTGGGTGTCGATCCAGCGCACGATGCTGCCGTCGGAGTAGGTCTGCAGCGCCTTGAAGCTGATCGCAGCCGTCTTGGGCAGCGGGCCGACGGAGACGTCAAAATTCTGGAACTCGCCGGGCTTGACCGCGGTGTCCGGGGAGCTGGCGGTCCAGGTGATCTGGCTGACGGCGTCGGTGATCGGGCCGTCGTCGCTCTGGATCGGCTGGGGCAGCTTGTTCTTGGTGACCTGGTAGGTCCAGCCGGGGATGGGCTTGACCGACACCGAGGCGAGCGGGGTGTCGGTGGGGAAGGCGACCTGCACCTTGGTGGTGCTGGCGTTGTCCGTCTCGGTCGGGACCCGGAACGTCAAGGCCGAGAATCCGCCCTGTTCCGCGGTCTGCGGGTTCACGCTGACGTGCGCCGAGGCCGGTCCGGCCAGCGCGGTGGTCAGTCCGATAGCCAGAACGGAGGCGCCGGCGACACGGCGGGCGGTGATGCGAGACATGGGAACTCCTCGAAAGTTTCTGGGTGCGGGCTGCGCTTGCAGCGCCCTTTGCATTGGTAGTCAGCCGGGCAGCGCGGGAAGTTCCCGCCAATAATTTCTTGCGGTCGCCGCCCTGGCCTGGCAACCCATCCGGACCGGGGAGCGAAGGGTGGGGATGGGGCCGTTGCACGGAAACGGATGTCGTCGGAACTTTTCGGCGCGTCGGCCGGACTTACCGGTATGCGATGCGACGAAGCCCGAGAGGCGCTGTCAGCTCGGTTGGACGGCGAGCCGACCGATGACGCCGCGGTGAACAGACATCTGTCGTCGTGCGCGGAGTGCCCGGACTGGTTGAGTGCCGCCCACGCCGTGACCCGTCGGACGCGGTTGTCGGTGGCGCCGCAGGTGCCTGACCTCACTGACCGGATCGTGGCCGCGGTGCAGTCCGACCGTCAGCAGCAGGTCTCGGGCCGCAAGACCGTCGCGCAGGTCGCGCTGCTCGTTGTCGCCGCACTGCAGTTGCTGCTGGCGCTGCCGAGTCTGCTCGGCGGCCACGATCACGAGGCGCCGTTGCACGTCGCGCATGAGATGGGGTCGTTCAACGTGGCGCTGGCGGTGGCTTACTTGATAGCCGGGCTGCAGCCGTTCCGGGCCGGTGGCCTGCTTCCGTTCGCCGGCGTCGCGGCCGGATTGCTGACCGTGACCGCCAGCATTGATCTTGTGCGGCACCAGACCAGCGCGACCGAGGAGTTGCCGCATCTGCTCGCGATCGTGGGCTTCTTACTCCTCTGGCGGCTGCTCGACCGGTCGCACCACAAGTCCTCGGCCGGGTTGCGACAGCAGGTGCGGCCAGTGGCGGGGCGCATGCTTCAGGAGGTCCGGGAAGCTCGCCTGGTTCGCACCGTCCGGTCACGGCGGGTACTCGCGGTGTTGGTCGGTGCCGCGGTCGTCGTTCCGCTGCTCGCGGGACCGGCCGAAGCGCATGCCGTGCTGGAGTCGAGCGATCCCGCGTCGGGAGTGGTGCTGACACAGCCGGGGGACGCGGTGACGCTGCACTTCGACGAGTCGGTCACGTTGTTGCCGAGCGGCATCCGGGTGCTGGACGGCAACGGCAAGCGGGTGGACCGAGGGAATGCCGCCCATCCCGGCAACAGCCAGGACGTCCGGGTCGGTCTGCGCGACAAGCTGCCGAACGGCAGCTACCTGGTGGACTGGCGGGTCGTATCCGCCGACTCCCATCCGATCGCCGGCGCGTTCACCTTCTCGGTCGGGGCGCCGGGACAGAAGGTGGCCTCCGCCGGTGCCGGCGGAGGTGACCGGACCGTCGGGCTGTTGCTCGGCTTCAGCCGCCTGCTGACGTTCATCGCCTTGGCCCTGCTGGTCGGCGCCGGCGCGTTCCTGGTGATGTGCTGGCAGGCCGGTCGGCGTCGGCGGGGGATGCGCCGAGTGCTGTTCGGCAGCTGTGCGGCGGCCGGGGTCGCCGCCGTCGCTGGGCTGCTCCTGCAAGGCCCGTACGCGGCCGGGCTGTCGCTCGGCGACGCCTTCGATCCGCAGTTGCTGCGCACCATCTCCGCCAGCCCCTACGGCCACGCGCTCTATGCCCGGCTGGGCCTGCTGGCGCTGGCCGGCGGCTGGCTGGTCCTGTTCTTCCGAGCCGGAGCACGGATCTCCCGCCCGGTCGTGGTCGGCGGCGGGGTGCTCGGATTCGGGGTGCTTGCCACGCTTCCACTGGGCGGTCACGCCAACGCCGGGTCGCAGCGGCCGTTGGCGCTGCTGGCCGACACGAGTCATCTGGTCGCGATGTCGGTTTGGCTCGGCGGCCTGGTGGTGCTGGCCGGGTTGCTGGTCCGGCCCGATCGGCGGGTGGATCTACCCGGTGTCGTGGGCCGGTTCTCCCGCATCGCCTTCGCCGCGGTGCTCGTCCTGGTCGGTACCGGGATCTACGCCTCGGTCCGCCAGGTCGGTTCGATGCTCGCACTGCTGAGCAGCCCCTACGGCCACCTGCTTCTAATCAAGATCAATCTTGTGCTGCTCGTCGTCGGGGTCGCGGCCATGTCGCGCAGCTGGACCCGGCGCCACCGTCCGGCCCAGGTGTCCGCGGCCGAGCTGGACGAGCTGGTGCAGGCCGGCGAGCGGGAGCTTGCCCTGGCCGGCGGCGGAGGTGCCGGTCGCAACAGCCGCGGTAGTGCAGCGGAGGCGGCCGTGCCCCGGCAGCGTGCCGACGGCAAGGGAGCCGCTCAAGGCAAGAAAACCGGTGACACTCCGGATCCTCTGGAGCTGCGCTCGCTGCGCCGCAGTGTGCTGGCCGAGGTCGTCATTGCGATCGGCATCCTCGCTGTCACCGCAGTCCTGGTCGTCACCCAGCCCGCCAAGATCGCCGCCCCCTCGGCGGCCAGACCTGCCACGAGCTCGACGACGACGACACGAGTTGCCGCCGGCCCGGTCACCGTCCTGGTTTCCAGTTTCCCCGCCGGCCCGCGGCAGCTCAACATCCGTCTCTCCACGTTCAGCAACGGGCGGCTGCAGAGCGTGCCGGAGCTGACCGGTGCCCTGCGACTCCCCGCCCAAGGACTCGGCCCGCTACCGGTGACCTTCAGGCCAAACGGTCCCGGTCAGTTCGTCGCCGACGCAGTCAATGTGCCAGTGGCCGGCGAGTGGAACCTCGCGTTGTCCGTCCGAGTCACCGACTTCGACGCCTACCCGGTCCAGACGACGCTCGCCGTCCGATGAAGCATCCCTTTGCTTCTTTGATCGTGGGGCGGCGTTCCGACCGGAGGCTGGGGCGGAGGTTCGGCGCGCGCTAGGGGCTCAGCCGCGCCGACGACCGGCGAGCACCGCTCCGACGGCGAAGCCGAGCAGAATTGAGCCGGCGTCCCAGCGCGGTGATACGTCGGGGGCGACGTCGAGCAGCCGCAGCGCGTCCTCTCCGTGCCGGATCACCAGCTGGTCGCGGGCCTCGAGCCGCTCCGAGGACCGCGGCCGGGGAACCGCCGGCACGACGAGCAGATCGTCGTCGCCGAGGCGGGGGCGGTCGTTGCGGTTCAGGAGCAGGGCGGTAAGACGGGGCACTCGGACTCCAGCAGGGCCTTCGGGGAATGTAAGGGTCAGCTTAGTGGCCTACGCCACGTTGGCGGAACCCCTTTCGCCCGGTTGGCCCATGCGACGCGGCCGCCGTCAGCGCCACCACTGGGTCGCGGAATGTTTCGCGATCCTCCGGTCGGCCAAGGTCTGTCCTGATCAGTTCTTCGTTCTCCGGAGGTCGCAGTGCTCGTCCGTCGTCTCGCCCGCCCGTTGCTCGCCTCCATGTTCATCGCCGGAGGCATCGACACTCTCCGCCGGCCGCAGCCGAAGGTCGACGCCGCCCAGTCGCTCGGGTTGCAGGAGAACACCGAGCAGGTGGTGAAGGGCAACGCCGCCGTTCAGGTCGTCGCCGGATTGGCCTTCGCCACCAACCGGCTGCCGCGGGTGAGCGCCCTCGTGCTCGCCGGCTCGCTGGTGCCGACCACCGCCGCCGGGCACCGGTTCTGGGAGTACACCGACGCGACGCAGCGGGCCGACCAGACCCAGCACTTCCTGAAGAACGTCAGCCTGCTCGGCGGTCTCCTGCTTGCCGTCGTCGACACCGAGGGCCGCGAGTCGGTGGCCCGACGCGCGACGCGCGTCAGCCGCGGCGCTGCACGCAAGGCGTCCAAGAAGTCGGCCAAGGCCGCCGCAAAGCAGCGCGGGCACGTCGAGCGTGTCCGCGACGTGCTGCCGATCGGCTGACCCCTTCCAGCTGAGCCCGGCCCAGGTCAGAGACCGAGCGGTGCGGAGGCCACGGTCGCCCGTGCACCTTCCGGACCCTCGAGGCTGACCTGGGCCGCGGCCTTCCGGCCAAAGGCGTAGAGGAACAGCTCGGGCACCTCGCCGATGAGGGTGACCTCGTCCGCCCCCCGGCCCACGCTGCGCAGCGGCCCCGTCGGGGTCCGGAGGTGCAGTCGCACGCCCTTGACCGCCCGCAGCAGCAGCGGGGCGAGCGCAACCAGTCGCCGGCGCAACGCCGTCTCGAGCGAGGTCGGGATCTGCCGCGGCTCCCAATCAGGAGTGGCGCGGCGGACGTCCTCGTGATGGACGAAGAATTCGTGGACGTTGACGGTGTCGGCGAGGCCGGGCAGACCGACCAGACCAAACGGTGGACCCACGGCGAGCCGCTGCAACAGCCGCTCGTAGGGCACCGACGCGAGCATGGCCGCTTCGCGCTGCTCGGTGCGGGCGTGCAGGGGCGGCACGAGGATGCCTGCCAATGCGACCGGATCGCTCTCCCGCGTGACGAGGTGCGCGGCGAGTTCCGCGGTCTCCCAGCCCGCGCACAGCGTCGGCCCGGCCGGGCCACGCTCACGTAGCAGATCGACGAGGAGTGCACGTTCGGCCGCTGCCGGCTTCAAGCTGCTCACGACCCAGCCCTTCCCACCCTCGCTGTGGTTCAGCCCGGTAGGCGGTCTCGGCTCGGCGGTCAGGTCAGCTGATCAGTTCAGGCGTGGGCAGAAGTGCCCGTCGGCACCGGCGGGACGCCCGCAGAGCACGCACTCGGGTCGCCCGGCAGCCACGACCGTCTCGGCCCGGTTCACGAACGCCAGCGTCTCGGTGACCGAGAGCATGACCCGCAGCCGGCTCTGCTCGCCGTCACCGGCCTCGACCTGCACCCGCTCACCGTCCCAGGCGACACTCAGCTCGCTCACGTGGAAGTCCTCCGCGAACGGGGTGTCGAGCGGCGCGTGATCCACGGCGCGGGGTCGCGCCGGAGACCCCTGGCCGACCGACTCGAGCAGGGTCACCATCCCCTGGGCGAGCGCGCTGACCTCAGCCTTCTCGAGCCCGACGGTCACCACGGCTCCGCCGCCGACGGCCTGGAGGAAGAAGGCCCGCTCACCCGGTTGACCGACCGTGCCGACGACGAAGCGTTCCGGCGTCTCGAAGACGTGCGACGGCTCGGGCTGCTCGAACGGGCCGTCGGCTGCGTCTGTGCTGTCGGCGTCGTGGTCGTTGTCGGCGTTGTCGTCCGCGCCGCGTGGGTCTGTCATCGAAATCCCCTTCCGTCACCGTCCTCGGCGTCACCGCGGGGCGCTCCCTTGCTAGCCCCGCACCGCTTCCGCGACGGCCCGTCCTGCGTCCTCCGCAGTCCCCGCGGCGGCCTGCCGCAGGATCCGCGGACGGCAGCACGTGGCCGGACAGACATCGTGGCTCGGTCCGTCGTCCCCGAGGAAGGGCCGGGCGACATCGCCCCGCTCCCGCTCCTCGACGAGTTCGCGCACCATGCGGACGAACCGCGGGTGCACGCCTACGGTACCGGCGCGGACCATCGGGAGCGACAACTCGACGGCCCGCTCGGCGGCCTCCACGTCGAGGTCGAAGGCGACCTCGAGGTGGTCGCTGACGAAACCGATGGGAACCAGGACGACGGCCGGGACGCCCTCGGCGACGAGGCCGGGGAGCAACTCGGTGACATCCGGCTCGAGCCAGGGCACCGACGGTGCGCCGGAGCGGCTCTGGAACGCCAGCTGCCAACGGTCGGCGGCGCCGACCATGCCGGCGACGAGCCCGGCCGCCTCGCGCAACTGGGCGTCGTAGGCGCCTCCCGACGGCCCGCTCGTGGCGGCCGCAGCCGTAGGGATCGAGTGAGCGGTGAACACCAACCGGGCCTGCGCGGCACGAGCCGGGCCGACCTTCTCGGCGAGCTCGCCGAGGGCCACCCGGACGCGGTCGGCCTGCGCCTCGAGGAAGCCGGGATGGTTGTAGAAGTGCCGCAGCTTGTCGAGCACGAGCGGGCCCGGGTCGCCCGGCCTGTCCCCGTCCAGACCGTCGCTGGCCGGACGGTCGCTTCCCGCCGGCAGGACGGGCGCACCGATCTCACGCAGCGCGTCGGCGAGGTTCTCGCGGTACTGCCGGCACGAGGAGTAGGAGGCGTAGGCGGCGGTGAAGAAGCACACGGCCCGTTGGACGCCGTCCTCGCTCATCTCGCGCAACGCCTGGGTGAGGAAGGGGTCCCAGTTGCGGTTGCCCCAGTAGACGGGCCGAGGCGCCAGTTCGCGACGGAGTTCGGCCAGCAGCGCCCGGTTCTGCTCGTTGATCGGGCTCCGGCCGCCGAAGTGGTGGTAGTGCCCGGCCACCTCGGCCAACCGCTCGTCGGGGATCCCGCGGCCGGCCGTTACATTCCGCAGGAACGGCATCACGTCGTCCGGCCCCTCGGGGCCACCGAAACTCACCAGCAGCACCGCGTCGTAAGCCGTCATGCAAAGCCAATGCCCGGACCGCAGGCGTTCATCCGGTCGCCGGCCGTGGCGGCATCAGCCTTCGGCGGCACCTTCCGGGGGTGCGGAGGGGCCCTCGCGCCACTCCTTGTCCTCGCGGTCGAGCCGTTCGTTGCGCGCCGCGAACTCGTCGCGCCAGTGCTCGGCCCGCTCGGCGCTGGGGTACGGCCCCACCCGGTCGCTGCCCTTGGAGTCGATCTCCTCCTCGGACTCGACGCGGCTGTGCTTCAGGCACCACCAGTAGTTCATCGCTGTTCGTCCTCCTGCTGGGGCTACGTCCCGGGGCCTACCGCTGGCAATGTAACGCGCGGTTCAGACACGGAACTGCTCGGCGATGACGCGCTCGGCGAGCCCCTGGCCGGCGTCGAACAGCAGCTGCATCGATGTCGTGCGGGACTCGGCGACTTCGACCCGACTCACCTCGACCTGCTCACGCTGGTCCGCGCTGACCGCGACCGGCCGCTTGGCCGGGTCCAGCACCTCGAAGCTGATCCGGCGACCACTGCGCAGCACGGCACCGGTCCAGCGGCGGGGCCGCAGCGGGCAGATGGGCGTCAGGGCGAGCACGTTCGACCCGAGCGGCAGGATGGGGCCCCGGGCCGAGAGGTTGTAGGCCGTGGAGCCGGCCGGGGTGGCCACGAGCACCCCGTCGCAGGCCAGTTCGGGCAGCCGCTCCACGTTGTCGACCAGGAGTCGGATCCGGGCGCTCTGGTTGGACGTCCGACGGAGGGCGACCTCGTTGAAGGCCAGGAGCGACGGCAGCTCCTGCCCGTCGAGGTCCCAGGCACGGCACTCGAGCGGCACGACCTCGCTCGGCTGCGCCTCGGCCACCCGCTCCCTCAGACCGTCGGGCGAATAGTCGTTCAGCAGGAAACCTCGCGTGCCGCGGTTCATGCCGTAGATCCGCGGGGGCGACGGCATCCGCGACGTGCGGCGCAGGACGTCCAGGACCAGCCCGTCGCCGCCGAGCACCACGACCACGTCGGCCTCCTGCTCCGGTACGCCCCCGTGGGTGGCGACCAGCGTGTCGTAGGCCTCGCGGGCCGCTGGAGCTCCCGAGGCCGCGAAGGCCAGCTGCAGTGCCATACCCCCACTCAAGCACCCCGTCGGAGCCCGGACGGATGGCACTCCGGAGGATGCCGCGACAGCGGTGCGGGACCGGCAAGACATGACACGTGAAACACTCTGAGTGACCAGATCGAGGTGTCCCCCGTCACCGAACGGGCACCCTGTCGTTACGCCTTGGGACCGGCACGCGAGTTCCCAACCAGAACGTCACCCCAGAACGTCTTGGAGGCTTTTCCCGTATGTCCCCCAGCACCACGGTCCGTCGCGCCGGGTTCGTCACTGCGGGCGCACTCGCGCTTTCGCTCAGTGGCGTGGTCTCGGCAGGTTCTGCGACGGGTCTGACCCTGTGCCCGGTCGGCGAGATCCTCAAGAACGGCGCCTGCGTCAAGAAGACCGTGACCCCCGTGGTCCCGAAGCCGCCGCAGACGTCCGGCAGTGGCTCCGGGGGCACCGCCACCGTTCCGCTCCCCAAGCTCCCGAAGGTGCCCCTGCCCACCGGAGGCTCCTCCGGCGGCAGCAGCAGCGGAGGCAGCAGCAGCGGCGGAGGCAGCAGCTCCGGTGGGGTGCAGCTCCCCAATCTGCCGAGCGGGAAGCTCCCCGGCGGCGCGACCACCGGCGACGGCACGGGTTCGGTGAGCGGCGGTGGGCTGTCCGGCCCCTCCGTCCCGGGGGCTGGGACGACCACCGCGACGACCGACGGCTCCACGGTGCCGGGGGCCATTCCGGCCAACCCCGCCGCCACCGGGGGCGGCGGCATGTTGAGCCCGGCT
>JAVEDQ010000573.1 GCA_030840885.1 Frankiaceae bacterium | reverse complement strand
CGTGGGTTCGGCCTCAGCAACGGGCGGATCGGACTCGGTCTGCCCGACTACGACGGCACCGACCTGAAGGCGGAGCTCGACTATCTCGCAACCCGACCTGAGGTCGCCCTCGACAAACCGGGTGACCCGCGCGTCGGGCTCGCCGGCGCCTCCTACGGCGGCGGGCTCGCCCTGAACGGGGCGGCCGAGGACCAGCGGGTCGACGCGACCGTCGGCATCATCACCTGGAACTCGCTGGCCTCAGCGCTGGAGCCCGACGCCGCCGACCCGGCCGGGAACGCCGCCGGCCGGACGTCCGGCGTGTTCAAGCAGCTCTACGCCGGCGTCTTCTTCGGCAGCGGAGCAACCGGTCCGGGCCGCCGGCCTAACCCCTGCGGCCGCTTCACCCCCGAGGCGTGTACCGCATACCAGCAGGCGGCGGACCCGGCCGGGCCGCCGGCCGCCATCGGGCCGCTGCTCGCGCAGGCCGGCGTCGGCAGCCGCCTCGCGTCCCTGCGGGTCCCGACGCTGCTCATCCAAGGCGAGAACGACACGCTGTTCCCGCTCTCCGAGGCCGTCCGCACCTACACCTCCCTTCGCGACGCCGGGGTCCCGACCGCGATGATGTGGACCTCGGGCGGCCACGACTCCCCGTTCGAGGCGACCGAGACGCAACGGATCCGCGACCGCAGCCTTGCGTGGTTCGACACCTACCTGCGGCATTCCCGCACCGACTCGGGCCCCGGCTTCACGTGGGTCGACGGGCGCCGGTCGACGACGCGGAGCGCCGCAGCCTTCCCGGTCCCGGGTACGGAGCCGACGCGCTTCGTGCTCGGTGGCGGCCACCGGCTGACCCAGGGTGGGACGCCCGGGGCGCAGCAGCTCGTCAACCCGCCCGGCGGCCACCCCACCGGCATCTCCAGCCTCCCCGGTCTCGCCGGGCTGGGCGCGGGCGGGGGCGGAGGTGCCGGCGCGAGCCTGCTCGGCCAGCTCGCGATCGACCCGCCGAGCCAGGCCGCGAGCTGGACCAGCGATCAACTGACCGCGCCGATGGATCTCGTCGGGCAGAGCACGGTCACGGTGCATGTCGCGAGCACCAGCGACACCGCGGTGCTGTTCGCCAAGCTCTACGACGTCGACTCCTCCGGCTCGGCATCGCTGCCGAACGGGCAGGTGGCCCCGCTGCGGGTGACCGGAGTGGCCGGCGGCGGCCGCGACCTCACCGTGAGTCTCCCGACGCTCGCCCACAGCTTCGCCACCGGCCATCGCATCCGTCTCGTTCTCGCCAGCACGGACGCCGCCTATGCGAACGCGCCCGCACCCGCGGTCATCAGCGTGTCCGGCGTCGCCGGCGGCGGACTGACGATGCCGACCGCGCCGACCGCGGCCTCGCACGCCTCCGGCCTCGTGGTCGGCCTGCTCGTCGCCCTCGCGGTCGTCGTCCTGCTGGCTGTTCTCGGCACGCTGCTGACCCGGCGGAACCGGAAGCGGGCGCTGCACCGACGCGGCTCACTCGACGCGACACCCGTCCAGGTGCGTCACCTGACCAAGATCTACGCCGACGGCCACCGTGCCGTCGACGACGTCTCCTTCTCGGTGAGCTCGGGGCAGATCGTGGGCCTGCTGGGACCCAACGGCGCCGGCAAGACCACCACCCTTCGGATGATGCTCGGCCTCATCAGCCCGTCGGCGGGCGAAGCGGTGCTGTTCGGCGAGAAGGCGGGCCCGGGTGCGCCGGTGCTCTCCCGTCTCGGCACCTTCGTCGAGGGGCCGGGCCTGCTGCCGCACCTGTCCGGCCGTGAGAACCTCCACCTCTGGTGGCGCTCGACAGGCGCCGACCTCGCCGACGCCCGGATGGACGAAGCGCTGGAGGTCGCCGGCCTCGGAAGCGCCATCGACAAGCCCGTCCGGAGCTACAGCCACGGCATGAAGCAGCGGGTGGCGCTCGCCCAGTCGCTGCTGGGGATGCCTGACTGCCTCGTCCTCGACGAGCCGACCAACGGCCTCGACCCGCCGCAGATCCGGGAGATGCGCGAGCTCATCCGCCGCTACGCCGCGACCGGCCGGACGGTGCTGCTCTCCAGTCACCTGCTCTCGGAGGTCGAGCTCATCTGCACCCACGTGGTCGTGATGCAGAGCGGGCGGTTGATCTACGACGGCACGGTGGACGACCTGCTGAGTCGTTCGAGCATGATCACGGTCCAGCTCGCCGAGACGAGCAGCCACGAGCTGGAGCGGGCACGCGAGGTGCTGACCGGCGTCGACGGGGTCAGTGCCGTAACCGCTCCCAAGGTCCCGAACGGCCAGTCCGACAATCAGCCCGACCGACGGCGGCTCGCCGTGGTCGGCGACCCCTCGATCCGCCCGGCCCTGCTCCGCGCCCTGCTCGCCGACGACATCGACGTGGAGGAGATCTCCGTCCAGCGCAACCTCGAGGACGTCTTCCTCGCCCTCGTCGGCGCAGACGCCACCGGCCACGCGGTCGGCTCCGGCGGGCGTCCGTCCCGGTCGGCCGACGACCTGCAACCCACGAGCCCGGGCGGCACCTGATGGTCGTCGAACTGCTACGGCAGGCGAAGCGACGGCGCACCTGGGTCGCGCTGCTGTTCGTCCTCGCAGTCCCGCTCGTCGTCATCGGCGCCCTGAAGGTGAACGGCCCCAGCAGCTCCGGCGGCGGTTCCAACGACTTCGTCGACATCGCCACCCGGTCCGGGCTCAACGCCGCCTTCTTCGTGTTGGTGGTGACCTCGCAGTTCCTGCTCGTCGTGCTCGTCGCCCTGTTCGCCGGGGACAGCGTCGCCAGCGAGGGGTCCTGGGGGTCGTTGCGCTACCTGCTCGTGCGACCCGTCGGCCGGATGCGGCTGCTGCGCGTCAAGCTCTCGGTCGCTGCCACGTACGGCGTGGCCGCCATCGTCGCGACCCCCCTCGTGGCGCTCGTCGCCGGGACGTTGGCCTTCGGGTGGAAGCCGGTGACGACACCCTTCGGCGGTGGGTTCAGTGCCGCCAGCGGCGTGTGGCGGCTCGCTGCCGTGGACGGCTACGTCATGGCGATGCTCGGGTGCGTCGTGGCGCTCGCGTTCCTGTTCTCGACGATGACCGATGCACCGCTCGCCGCGGTCGGCGGTTCCGTGATGCTCATCGTCGTCTCGCAGGTGCTCGACCAGGTGACGGCCCTCGGCGTCGTGCGCGACGCGCTGCCGACGCACTACTGGTTCAGCTGGACCGGACTGCTGCAGACGCCGCCGGACACCTCGACGGTCAGCGTCGGCCTGCTGACCGCGATCCCCTGGACGGTCGTGCCGCTCCTGCTCGCGTTCTGGAACTTCCGCCGCAAGGACATCCTGAGCTGATATCCGGTGCGCCCGCCGTTCACCCGAAGAGCGGAAAGGTCCTCCGTCGCGCGAGCGTGTCCATCCCCTCCTGGATGCTGTCCTGCACCTGCTGGTAGATCTCCTCGATGTAATCGTCGTCCTCGAGGCGCTTCGGGTCGGAGTCGACGTGGATCGGCGGACGCAGCATCGTCCGGATCTTGGCCGGGAGGGGGATCTGCGGTAGCGCCGCCGGGGCGATGCCCCACGGCAGCGAGACGGCGATCGGAAACACCTTCAGCCGCAGCGCCTTGTCCAACCGGAGGAACTTCGACAACCGGTCACCCTTGATCAGCACCGGCATCGCATCCGCGCCGCCGACCGTCGCGATCGGGACGATCGGTACGCCGGTCTGGATCGCCACGCGGACGAAGCCGCGGCGGTGGGCGAGGTTCGCCTGGTCCCGCTCCACCCAGGGGCGGAGCGAGTCGACCTCGCCACCCGGCCACAACGCCACGTCCTGGCCCTC
>JAVEDQ010000569.1 GCA_030840885.1 Frankiaceae bacterium | reverse complement strand
TCCGGGTCGAAGGTCGCGGAGACCATGTCGCGCAGCAGCTCGCCGCAGGCCGGGGTGTAGTCCGACGACTTGATGATCACGCGGTTGCCGGCGGCGAGCATCTCGACCACCGGTCCTACGCCGAGGTCGAACGGGAAGTTCCAGGGGACGATGTTGCCGACCACGCCCTTGGGCTGATGGCGCACGAACGCCCGGCCGGTGCCGAACATCTGCGGGTCGAGCTCGCGCTCGTCGTCCCGCATCCACGTCCCGAGCTGCGTCATCGCGTAAGCCGCGCGCCCGGCGATCCCGAGGCACTCGATGAGGTCGGTGAACAGCTCCGGGTGGACGGCGAAGTCCTCGCTCATGGCGGTGCGGATCTTGTCGCGGTTCGCCATCATCATCCCGGCGAGCGCCTGCAGGTGGCCCTGCCGCTCGGCCAGGCTCGGGTTCGGGTGGGCGCGGAAGGCGCGGCGCTGGCTCTCGAAGCGGGCGTGCAGGTTCGCGATGGCGGCGTCGTCGCTGACGCGCACCTCGTCGTCCCGGGTGAACAGGGGCATGGGATCTCCTCGGGGTGAGCTTGTGAGCTGGACCACACGTTACGCCGGGGCAGAATGCGGACGTGACCGACACCACTACTGCTCGCGACACCGTCGCTCCGCCGAGCCGGATCGGCATCGTCGGCGGCGGACTCATGGGCTCCGGGATCGCCGAGGTCAACGCCCGAGCCGGCGCCGACGTCGTCCTCGTCGAGGTCAACGAGCAGGCCGTCGAGGGCGCGCGAGGACGCATCACCTCCTCGCTCGAGCGCGCACAACACCGCGGCAAGCTGAGCGCCGAGGACGCCGCCACCCTGACCTCGCGCATCAGCTACGAGACGACGCTCGACGCCCTCGCCGACCGGGAACTCGTCATCGAGGCGGCCAGCGAGGACGAAAACATCAAGCTCGACCTGTTCCGCCGCCTCGGCGCCCTGCTGGACTCACCCGACGCACTGCTGGTGTCCAACACGTCGTCGATCCCCATCGTGAAGCTGGGGGCCGTCTCCGGTCGGGCGGACCGGGTTATGGGCGTCCACTTCTTCAACCCGGCACCGGTCATGCAGCTCGTCGAGCTGATCCCGTCGCTCACCACCGCGCCGGCCACGCTCGAGCGGATGCGCAGCTTCGTCCGGGAGCAGCTCGGCAAGCAACCGATCGACGCGACCGACCGCGCCGGTTTCGTCGTCAACTCGCTGCTCGTGCCCTACCTGCTCTCCGCGATCCGGATGTACGAGGCGGGTTACGCCTCGGCCGTCGACATCGACCAGGGCATGGTGCTCGGCTGCGCCCACCCGATGGGGCCACTGGCGCTGTGCGACCTCATCGGGCTGGACACGGTGCGCGCCATCGGCGTCTCGATGTACCAGGAGTTCAAGGAGCCGTTGTACTCGCCGCCACCGCTACTCGAGCGGATGGTCGATGCCGGCCTCGTCGGGCGCAAGTCGAAGCAGGGCTTCTACCCCTACCCCTGACCCAGCCGGAGCGGTTCTACAAGGAGACCGTCTTAGGGTGAGCGGATGACAGCTGACGTGTCCACGCCGCCTGCTGTCACCACGGCCCCACCCCGTCCGGGCAGGACGCGGCGGCTGCTGCCCGCCGTCACGGTTGCGGTGTGCGCGGCGCTGCTGTTCCTCGTGGAACCGCTGACGGCGAAGTCGCTGCTGCCGCTGTTCGGCGGAACCGCGGCGGTGTGGACGGGCAGCGTCCTGTTCTTCCAGGTCGTCCTGCTCGTCGGGTATGCGCTGGTGCACCGGCTGCTCGCCCCGGACCGGCAGCGAGATGGAGGCAGCAGCCGTCGGTCACCGCTGCGGCTTGCGGCGACGGTGGTGCTCCTCGTCCTGCCGGTGGTCGTCCTGCCGCTGCACGTGCCGGAGTGGGCCGCGCCTGGCGAGCACGCGCCGCTGCCGTGGCTGCTCTTGGTGCTCGCGGTGATGGTCGGGCTGCCGTTCCTGGCGCTGTCGGTCGCGGGCCCGCTGGTCTCGTCCTGGCTGGTGGGCGAGACGCGCCGCTCCCCCTACCAGCTGTACGCCGCCAGCAACGCCGGTTCGATCGGCGGCCTGCTGGCCTACCCGCTGCTGGCCGAGCCGCTGGCCGACGCCGAGGCGCTGCGAACGATCTGGTCTATCGGCTACGTCGTCGCCGCGATACTGCTGGTCGCCTGCGCCGCGACGGTCGCGCGGCGACCCATCGCCCCGTCCCCGGACCCGGAGCCGGACAGTCCAGCTCCTGCGGAGGCGGCGCCCTCCTCCCGCCGTCGGGAGCGGCTGACATGGCTCGCCCTGGCGGCGCTGCCGGTCAGCCTCATGCTCGGCACGACGACCGTTCTGACGACCGACGTCGCGCCGGTGCCCCTGCTCTGGGTCGTGCCGCTGGCGCTCTACCTGCTGACGCTCGCCATCGCCTTCGCACCCGTCACCGAAGCCACCCGACCAAAAGCGAGGGCAACGCCGCCGGTGCTGCTCGCGGTCGTCGGACTCGCTGCGGTCGGGTCGACGACAGCGCTGCAGCTGCCGAAGCTCCTGCAGATCGCCGTCGACCTGAGCGTGCTCACCCTCGTCGCGCTCGTTGCGCATCGGCGGCTCGCGGACAGTCGGCCACCGACCGCGCGGCTGACCGAGTTCTATCTGATCGTCGCGCTCGGCGGTGCGCTCGGCGGCGCCTTCAACAGCCTCGTCGCCCCGCTGATCTTCGTGCGCATCTCGGAGTTCCCGCTGGCCCTGCTCGCGGCGATCGCGCTGCTCGTCCTCGGCATCGCCGGCGTGGCGGCACCGCAGGTCGGGCGCCAGGTGAAGCAGCCGCAGTCGCAGCTCCGCCTCGCCGCCACCGAACTCGGCGCCCTGGCCACGCCGCTGCTGTTCCTGCTCCTGGCCCGCGTCACCGGCCCGGGCGCGCTGGTCAACGTCCTGCTTGCCGGCGGTCTGCTCGCCGCCGGGTGGTGGCTCGCCGGCCGACGCCCGATGCCGCTGGCTCTCGGCGTCTCCGGCATCCTGCTGCTGACCCTGTTCCCGCTGCCCCCGCCGCTGCAGGCCGGCCGCAACTTCTACGGCACCTACGCCGTCGCCGAGGCCGACGGGCGCCGGCTGCTCACCGAGGGCACCACCGTGCACGGCTGGCAGTACCTCGACGCCTCCCGCCGCCGGGAGCCGACGGCCTACTACTCGACGGCCGGCCCCATCGGGCAGGTGTTCTCGCGCTACGCCGACGACCCGGCCCTGCGGCAGGTCGACGTGGTGGGCCTCGGGGCCGGCACGCTCGCGGCCTACGGGCAGCCCAGCCAGACCATGCGGTTCTACGAACTCGATCCGCAGATCGCCGCGGTCGCCCGCGACCCGCGCCTGTTCAGCTACCTCGCCGACAGCCGCGCGTCGGTCAGCGAGACGACCGGCGACGGACGGCTGCTGCTCGAACGCCGCCCCGACGCGTCCGCAGGCCTGCTCGTGCTCGACGCGTTCTCCTCCGACGCCATCCCGACGCACCTGCTGACCGCCCAGGCGTTCGGCGTCTACAACCGGGTGCTGCAGCCCGGCGGACTGCTCGCCGTACACATCACCAACCGCTTCCTCGACCTGCGGCCGGTGCTGGCCGGTGCTGCGGCGCAGGCCGGGATGAGCGCCGTGATCCGGGACGACGACGCGCCTGCGGTCGCGGGGCAGCCACGGATTCCGTCGCGATGGGTCGTGCTCGCCCGCAACCCGGCGCGGCTCGACCTGCTGCGGCGAACCCCGGGCTGGGTTCCGCTGCCGAGCACACCGTCGGTGCGCTGGACCGACGACTACTCGAGCCTGCTGGCGCTGCTGCGCCGCCCGGGCACGAGCTGAGGTCGGCGCAACTCGCCCTCCCCTCCGCTTCGGAACCCCGCCTGCCGGGCAGGTCTGGCCCATGAACGACGCAGATCTGCACTTCTACTTCGACCCGGTCTGCCCCTTCGCGTGGATGACCAGCAAGTGGGTCCG
>JAVEDQ010000603.1 GCA_030840885.1 Frankiaceae bacterium | reverse complement strand
TGCCCGACGCCCCCTTCGGCCGGCGTTATTGCGTCAATCCGTCAGTCCGTCAGCTGTTGACGGCTTCCTTGGCCAGTCGTGCCAGGGTGGTCTGCGCCGCGGAGACGACGCTGGACCGGTTCTTGTGCGCTTCCTCGTGCCGGACGACGGTGCGGACGTCCTCGGCCTTGGTCAAGTTCTTGACGGCCTCGGCTGCGGCGCCGGCACTGAGCTCGCCGTAGTTCTTGATCGGCAGCTCGTCGGCGTCGAGTGCGCCGACCTTGCGGCGGGCCTCGTGAATGTTCTCGCCGGCGGACTGCGAGTTGGCGCGAGCCTTGCCTTCACTCGTCCGGAGTCCCGCGTTCACGCCGGCCCGAGCGACGTCAGCCGCGGTCTCGGTGAACTGGGTGGCCTTGTCGCCCAGGCCTTCAGCCTTGCCCTTGAGCCCCAGCACGCGGCTGCGGACGACGTCCGTCGACTGCGAAACGCGGTCCGCGGCACGGTTGAACTGAGTCAGGGCATAGCGACCCGGGAGGATGGCGACGCGGTAGGCGCCACCGGCCACGGTCTGGAACGGTGTCGCACGCAGCGCCGCGGGGCCTCCGAGGGCCTCTTCGGCGAGCACGGTGGTGAGCCACTCGACCGTCGCCGTGTGGGCCTTCTCGAGTCGCTCGGCGAGCTGGACGGTGCTCTTCTCGTCGAGCTCCTTCGCGAGGACCTTGACGTAGCGGGCTCGATCGAGCAGCTGGTGCTCGAGCGCGAGGTCGCCGAACAGCGCCTCCGGGAGCGGCTGCGCCTGGTCGGCGCCGGACTTGGCGAAAGCGACCAGACGGCCGACGGCGGGGGCGACGACATCCGGGACACCACCGAGGCGGCGGAGGTCCTTGGCGATGGCGACGGCGCGCTTCTCGGCGTTCGACGCGTTCTGCTGCAGTTCACGACGGACGGCGTCGGTACGCGCCTGCGCGACGCGGATCTCAGCGGTCTGCGCCTCCGAGGAGGTCAGCTGCAGCAGGATGCGGAGCTGGGCGGCGAGCTTGCCGGTGTCGGTAACAGCGATAGCGAATCATCCCTTCGAGGGTGGATCGTACGAACACCGCCTATATGCCCCGGGCGTGCTTGCGATATGCAGCAGCAGCCCGCAAATGGTGCGGAACGCGTCACACCGGGGCGTTTCGTGCAACCGGCGGTCTGCGGACGGGCGCCCGGCGCAAGGGGTCACGGCGACGATCCCGCCTGGGGAAGGATGGGGCCGGTGAACACCTCAGAGCTGCTGCAGGAAGCCTTCGGACGGATTCATCCTCTCGTCGTCGAGGTGGTCGACGGGCTGGACGCCGACGACCTCGCCTGGCGTCCGGACGAGGAGGCCAACTCGATCGGCTGGCTGGTGTGGCACCTGCTGCGGGTGCAGGACGACCACGTGGCCGAGGTCGCCGGGGTCGAGCAGGCCTACACCGCGAAGGGGTGGGTGCGGCGCTTCGATCTTCCGTTGAGCGACGCCGCCACCGGCTACGGCCACAGCCCTTCCGACGGGGCTGCGGTCCGGGTGGCGTCCTCGGAACTGCTCGTCGGTTACGGGGCGGACGTGGCGGCCGCGACGACGTCCTACCTCGACGGGTTGTCGGAGGCCGACCTCGACCGGGTCGTCGACGAGCGCTGGGACCCGCCGGTGACGCTGGCGGTGCGGTTGGTGAGCGTGCTCGACGACGACTTGGAGCACGTCGGGCAGGCCGCCTACGTGCGCGGCCTGCTCGAGCGTCGCTAGCGCCTAGGCAGGAACCCGGGCGAGGCTGCTGCGGGTGAGCTCCGAGGGCTTCGCGTGCCCGGAGAGCGCCATCGTGTTGTCGAGGTCGGCGAGGAAGGCGCGCAGCACCGCCGTGACCCCGTCGGCGCCGCCGAGGGCGAGGCCCCAGGTGTAGAGGCGGCCGAGCACGACCACGTCGGCGCCGAGCGCGAGCGCCTTCACCGCGTCGGTACCGCTGCGCACCCCGGAGTCGAACAGCACCGGCACCCGCTTCGCGAGGGTGTCGACCACCTCGGGCAGCGCATCGATCGCCGCGACCGCGCCGTCGACCTGGCGGCCGCCGTGGTTGGAGACATGGACGGCGTCGGCCCCGACGTCGAGCGCGAGCGAAGCGTCCGCCCCGCAGCTGATCCCCTTGAGGATGAGCGGCAACGAGGTCTGCTCCCGCAGCCAGGCGATGTCGTCCCAGGTCAGCGACGGGTCGGCGAAGTTGGCGGCCCAGGTGAGCACCTCGGCCTGCTCGACCGGCAGGTTGTCCGGGAGCATGGACCGGAAGACCGGGTCGGAGGTGTAGTTCGCGATGCCGACCCGGCGCAGGAACGGCAGGTAGGCCCGATCGAGGTCGCGTGGACGCCAGCCCAGCATCCAGGTGTCCAGGGTGACGACGAGGGCGGTGAAGCCCGCCTCCTCCGCTCTGCGCACCAGGCTCTTGGCGAGCTCGCGGTTCTTCGGCCAGTACAGCTGATACCAGCGCGGCGCGTCCGGTGCCGCGGCGACGACCTCTTCCATAGCGGTGCTGGAGGCCGTGGAGAGGATGTACGGGATGCCGAGCGCGGCGGCGCCCTTCGCGGTCGCGGCTTCGGCGTCGGGGTGGATGATCGCCTGCACGCCGACGGGTCCGAGCATCACCGGCGCGGGGAACGTGTGGCCGAGCAGCGTCGTCGTCAGGTCGCGCTGCGCGACGCCGCGCAGCATCCGCGGCACGATGCGCCAGCGGTCGAGGGAGTCGCGGTTCGCAGCAACGGTCCGCTCGGTCCCCGCGCCGCCGGCGACGTAGCCGACGGCCTCCGGCGTCATCGCCGCGTAGGCCGCCGTCTCGAGCGCACGGACGTCGATCGGGAAAGTGGGTGTCTCGCCGCCGAGGCCGCGGAGGTAGATCTCGTTCTGGTACTCGGCGAGGGCCGACGGGGTGGCCTGCGGCGTCGTCTGCTGGGCTTCGTCGGTGGTCTGCGTCACGGTCCCATCCTGCACCCGGGGAAGGGTCGTCGACACCTGGAGGTTGTGGCCTGACGTTGGGGTCGCGACGTACCAGGAGGGGTCATGGCGGAGCAGACACGAGGACGGGTCCGGACCGAGACGGGGCAGAAGCGGGTCCGTGTCTTTCTCGGCGGGGAGCTGGTCGCCGACACCCGGGCGCCACTGCTGGTGTGGGAGGTCCCGTACTACCCCGCTTACTACATCGCCGCCTCGGACGTGACGGCCGAGCTGGTGGCCACGGGGGAGAAGGCGCACTCGCCGAGCCGCGGTGACGCGGCGGTGTTCGACGTGAAGGTCGGCGGCGCGACGGCTGCCGGCGCGGCGCAGCGCTTCGACGACTCCCCGGTGGAGGCACTGCGCGGATACGTGCGGCTGCAGTGGGACGCGATGACGTCGTGGTTCGAGGAGGACGAGCAGGTCTTCGTCCACCCGCGCGACCCGCACAAGCGCGTCGACATCCTCGGCAGTTCGCGCCACGTGCGCATCGAGGTCGACGGCGTGGTGGTCGCCGATTCCCACCAGCCACGCATCCTGTTCGAGACCAGCCTGCCCCCGCGCTACTACCTGCCGATGACCGACGTGCGGCTCGACCTGCTGCGTCCGTCGGAGACGCAGTCGCACTGCCCTTACAAGGGGACGGCGAGCTATTACTCCGTCGAGGTCGAGGGGCACCTGACCCCGGACATCGTGTGGTACTACACGGCCCCGCTGCCGGAGAGCCAGAAGGTCGCGGGTCTGGCCTGCTTCTACGACGAGAAGGTCGACGTCTACCTCGACGGCGAGCTGCAGGCGAAGCCGAAGACACCCTTCAGCTGAAGGCTTCCTTGCTCCCAGGTCATCGCGCCCTCGATACGGTGCCGCGATGGAACAGCGACTCAGTCTGGTCAGTCTCGGGACCCGCGATCTGGCGCGGGCCAAGGCCTTCTACGAGGCGCTCGGCTGGCTCGGCCAGGAGGTCCAGGAGACCGTCTTCTTCCAAGCCGGCGGGATGGTCGTCGTGCTGTGGGGGCGAGCCGAACTCGCTGCCGACTCCGGGCTCGAGGACGGGTCGGATGTCGGCTTCGGTGGGATCGCGCTTGCGCAGAACGTGCGGTCGCGGGACGAGGTCGATGCTGTGCTCTTGTCCGCGGGCGCGGCGGGCGGCACGGTAACGCAGCCTGCGCGGGAGACCTTCTACGGCGGTTACGCAGGGGCGTTCACCGACCCCGACGGCCACGTGTGGGAGATCTCGTACAACCCCGGCTTCACGCTGAACGACGACGGCACGCTGACGTTGCCGGACTTCTCGGCGACGTAGCCCCGACGGTGGTGGCTCGGGCGGTCTGACCTGTTGTTTTCGCCTACATCAGATCTGATGTGACAGCTACATCAGATCTGATGTAGGCCGAAACCGCGACTTGCTCCCTCGCGGCGTGCACGTTCGCAACGAGGGCAGCTTGTGGACAGAGCGGTAGTTATCCGGCCACGTCGGCTACTCTCCGTTCATGGCAAGGGGGTCATTCGTAGTCGTTGCTGCGCTTCTCCTGTCCGTCGGATGCAGCGCCGATCAGAAGGGCGCGGCCCCTCCGCCCCCGGTATCGCCGCCGACAACGGCGCCAACGAGCAGCGCGCCAACGATCGCGGCCACGCCCTTCGTCTCCACCGCCGACGAGGCAGGTGCCTTCGCGTTCGTGCGGGAG
>JAVEDQ010000528.1 GCA_030840885.1 Frankiaceae bacterium | reverse complement strand
CGCCGGGGCCGGCGACACCCAAGCGCACGCCTCGATGGACCAGTAGCTGCCCTGTCCCACGTTCATGCCGCCGAGCTTGAGACCAACGCCCGGTCGCGTCCAGCCGTTCGGCGACTTTGCCCTCGCCGCAATGACGGTCAGTCGAACGTGGGCGAGGCGTCGCGGGTGCGCTTGAGCTCGTAGAAGCCGGGCGTGGCGGAGACGAGCAGGACGCCGTCCCAGAGCTTGCCGGCGGCCTCGCCCTTGGGTGCCGGCGTCACGACCGGTCCGAAGAAGGCGTTGTCGCCAACTGCGACGACCGGGGTGCCGACGTCCATGCCGACCCGCGCGATGCCCGCGGAGTGGCTGGCTCGCAGCGCCTCGTCGTAGCCGGTGTCGGTCATGGCCGCGACCAGCGAGGTGGGGAGGCCGACCTCGGCCAGCGCTTCGCCGACCGTCTCGGCGTCCTTCTCGCGCTTCTCGAGGTGGAAGCGGTTCCCGAGGGCGGTGTAGAGCGGGAGCAGCACCTGCTCACCGTGCTGCTGCGCGGCGGCGATCAGGACGCGAACCGGGCCCCACGCCTGGCGCATCAGCTCGACGTACTCCTCGGGCATCTCCCGACCCTCGTTGAGCACCGCCAGGCTCATCACGTGCCACCGGACCTCGACGGGCCGCACCTTCTCGACCTCGAGGATCCAGCGGGAGGTCAGCCAGGCCCACGGACAGAGCGGGTCGAACCAGAAGTCGACGGGCTGCGTCGTGGTGGCCGCGGCGGGGCCTGCGTTGGTGGAGCTGGCGGTGAGGTCCTCGGAAGTCATACCGCGTTCAACGACCGGGGAAAGCCGACACATTCCTCACCTGTCGGGTGAGCGGCGCGCATTTGCTTCGGTCCGTCATGCGATGAGAGCTATGCGGGGACCCCCGAATGAGGTAGACCAATACTCGGTAGGTCGCCTCGTCTCCCCCGGCCGACGACCCGCTACGCCGAAAGCCGTCTCGGGGCGTCTCATCGGCGACCCCTGCGAAGACCTGGAGACGGCATAGTGGATCAACGGTGAGCCGGGAACACCCCCTTGGCCCGGACGGAATGATCCCGGCGGGACTCCACGAACCAGTCGTGGTCTGCGCCGTCGCCTACCTCGTCGGCGTCACCTGCCTCGACATCGTCTCCGGGCACGAGCGGGTCCCGCTCGGCCTGCTCGTCCTGCCCGTGCTCGTCACCGCGATCACGGTGTCGGTCGTGCGCACCGCCACACTCGCCGCACTGGCCTCGGCTGCGGGACTGGCCATCGTCGCCACCGGCTCGACCGCCCCTGACTCGATGGTCGCCGCCCGCGTTGCGCTGCTGGTCCTGGGCTCGGCGGCGTGCATCCTGGGCGCGAGCCGCGGCGCTCTGGCCCGGTCACGCAGCCGGGAGACCGAAGCGCACGAGCAGCGCTACCGGGCGATCCTCGAGACCGCCGACGAGGGGGTCGCGGTGTTCGGCCGCGACGGGGCCTTGGTGTGGGCGAACGCCCGCCTCGGCGAGGTCCTCGGGGTGGCGCCCGGTGACCTGATCGGGCGACGGGTGGACGAGGTCGTGACCGAGGCGCTGCCGCCCGGCCGGACGCGTCGGGGCGCCGACGACCGAGGGCGGGAGCAGGGCACGGTCCGTCGGGAGGTTCCCCACCGCCATCCCGACGGACGCATCGTCGACCTGCTGGTCTCCGGTCGGCCGCTGTCCGACGACGGCGGCACCGCAGGCATGGTCCGCTTCTACACCGACGTCACCGACCGCCGTCGCACCGAACGCGAGCTGCAACGGCTCTCGCTGTTCGATCCGGTCACCGGGCTCGCCAACCGCGCCTTGTTCCTCGACCGGCTCGAGCACGAACTCGCCCGCCGGAGCCGCACCGGGCTTGCCGTCCTCGTGCTCGACCTCGACCGGTTTCGGGCTGTCAACGATTCAGTCGGGCACCGCAGCGGCGACCAGCTGCTCACCCAGGTCGGTCGCCGCCTGCTGCAGACGGTGCGCCCCTTCGACACCGTGGCCCGGCTCGGCGGGGACGAGTTCGCGCTTCTGTGCCCCGTGGTCGACGACGCGGACGCCGAGGCCGTCGCCCGGCGCCTGCTCGACGCGCTGCTCGAACCGGTGACCGTGGCCGGACTGGAGATGTCCGCGAGCGCGAGCATCGGGATCGCCCTCGCCCTGGCGCCGTCCAGCGACACGGGCGGCATGGTCGACCGGTCCGGCTCGGGCGAGGCCGTGCTCGGCACCGGCCACGGTGATCGGCAGTTGCGGGAAGCCGAGGCAGCGATGCACGCGGCAAAGCAGCGCGGCCGTGCCTGCTTCGAGGTCTACCAGCCGAGCATGGGTGAGCAGGCATCGGACCAGCTGCGCGTGCTCAGCGAGCTCCGCGGGGCGCTCGCCCGCGACGAGCTGCTGCTGCACTACCAGCCGATCTTCGCGCTCGACACGGGTGCGATGCACGGCGTCGAATGCCTCGTCCGCTGGCAGCACCCGGAGCGCGGGCTGCTGCTGCCGTGCGACTTCCTGCCGGCGGCGGAGGAGTCCGGCCTGATCCTCGAGCTCGGCCTCTGGGTTCTCCGGGCCGCGACCCGGCAGGCCGCCCGGTGGCAGGAGACCGGCAACGCCACGAACATCTCGGTCAACCTCTCGGTGCGGCAGCTGCTGCACCCGACGCTCGTCGAGGACGTGCGGGCCGCGTTGGCCGACGCCGGGCTCGCACCGGGTCGGCTGACGCTGGAGGTCACGGAGTCGGCGCTGATCACCGACCTGGCCGCCGCCTCCGTCGTCCTCGACGAGCTGCACGGCCTCGGCATCCGCCTGTCCCTCGACGACTTCGGCACCGGTTACTGCTCGCTGACCTACCTGCGCCACCTCGCCGTCGACGAGCTGAAGCTCGACCGCAGCTTCCTCGTGGACCTCGACGACAGCACCTCCCATGCGGTGATACGAGCAGCGATCGACATGGCCCGGGCATTGGGGATGAGCGTGGTCGGTGAGGGCGTGGAACGCCCGGAGCAGCTGGCGGCGCTGCAGCAGCTGGGGTGCGGGCTCGGGCAGGGGTTCCTGCTCGGACGCCCGGAGGCCGCCGACGACCTTTCCCTGCTCAGGTCAGCCGTCGCGGCGTTGAACAACGCCGGGGACCGGTTGGTGCGGCTACGTCCCCATATCCCGACGCGGCGCGGCACCATCGCGCGCCAGACGTGAAAACATCGTTGACACCATGACTGCCGATTCTGTGGCGCCGGACGCCGAGACCAGCGACAACCTGACCCGCGAGCAGGCCGCCGAGAGGGCGCGGCTGTTGCGCGTCACCAGCTACGACATCGATCTCGATCTCACCGCTTCCGACACGACGTTCCGCAGCCGGACCGTCGTCCGTTTCCATTGCACCGAGCCCGGCGCGGGGACGTTCCTGGAGCTGACCGCGCCGAGCGTGCACGTGCTGCGGCTCAACGGCCGTGACCTCGACGCCGCCACCGCGTTCGACGGGCACCACATCGCGCTCACCGGGCTCGCCGAGACCAACGAGGTCGAGGTCGTCGCCGACTGCGACTATTCGCGCACCGGCGAGGGTCTGCACCGCTTCGTCGACCCGGTCGACGGCGAGGCCTACCTCTACTCGCAGTTCGAGACCAACGACGCCCACCGCATGTACGCCTGCTTCGACCAGCCGGACCTGAAAGCCGTCTTCCGGCTCTCCGTCACGGCTCCCGAGCACTGGAGCGTCGTCAGCAACAGCACCGCCGAGAGCGAGCCCACCGCGGGCGGCTCCAACTCCGGGCAGGCGCGGCGCTGGCTCTTCGCCGAGACGCCGGTCATGTCGACCTACATCACCGCGCTGGTCGCCGGGCCGTACAGCCGGGTCAGCGACATCCACGACGGGATCGAGCTCGGCCTCTACTGCCGCAAGTCGCTCGCCGAGTTCCTCGACCCCGCCGAGATCTTCGAGATCACCAAGGCGGGCTTCGACTTCTACCACCGGATCTTCGACTACCGGTACCCGTTCGGCAAGTACGACCAGCTGTTCGTGCCGGAGTTCAACGCCGGCGCGATGGAGAACGCGGGTTGCGTGACGTTCCTGGAGGACTACGTCTTCCGGTCGAAGGTCACCGACTCCCGCCGCGAGCGTCGCGCCGAAACGATCCTGCACGAGATGGCGCACATGTGGTTCGGCGACCTCGTGACGATGCGCTGGTGGGACGACCTGTGGCTCAACGAGTCGTTCGCGACCTACGCCTCGGTGCTCGCCCAGACCAGTGCCACCCGCTGGACGGGTGCGTGGACGACGTTCTGCAACGCCGAGAAGACGTGGGCCTACCGGCAGGACCAGCTGCCCTCGACGCACCCCATCGTCGCCGACGCCG
>JAVEDQ010000520.1 GCA_030840885.1 Frankiaceae bacterium | reverse complement strand
CACCGGTGGCCGGGTGTTCGGGACCGAGGGGCAGGCCGAGCAGCGGTGCGCCGAGCTGCGTGTAGTGGATGTCGATCGCGCTGGTCGTCGCGGGGGCGGAGTAGGCCACCTCGCCGTACAGCGGGGTTGTGGAGCCCTGGCAGAGCTGCCGGAACAGGAGGTCGGCGTGCAGGACCCGCCCGTCGGGGGTCTGCTCCAGGTCGTGGACGTAGACGCTGCCCGACAGCGTGTTGCATCCGCGGCCCTGCCCGCCGACGTCCAGCCCACCGTTGGGTGCGTTCTGGTACCGGTCGCGCTGGACCGGGAAGTAGCCGCCGGTTCGCAGCACCTGCCCTGCCGGCGCCTCGAGGCTGAGATCCCACCAGTCGCCGATCGGGCCCGGGCCGACGGCCCGCATCTGCAGGTAGCTGCCGCCGAGGGCGAAGTAGGTCAGCTGGGAGCCATTGCCCTGGGTGTAGGCGTAGCTGCGGTTCTGCCCGACCAGGTCTCCCGGCGTGCTGCGCAGCTTCAGGCCGGTGAACCCGGACCGGCCGATGCCGGTCAGCGGGACGGTGTGCTGGGCGCCGGTCGAGTCGGTCGCGACCAGCGAGCCGGCCGCCGGTCCGGCGGCGGTCGGCCGGAAGCGGGTCAGCACCTCGCAGCCGGCGCCGGACGGCAGCGGACCGGTGCAGCTGCTGGAGACCGCCGAGAACGGGCCGGTGGTGCGGAACCCGGTCACCGTCACCGGAGCGGCGGTCGTGTTGGTCAGGCGCACGGGAATGTCACGAGCGAAGCCGGGGTCCTGGCGCCCGTAGTCGACCCGGGTCGGCGCGGCGGAAAGCGTCGGGTCGGGCGGTGGCTCCTGGTAGCGCACCTCGCCGAGCACGGTGTCCAGGTCGCCGCAGCTGTGGCTGAACGTCATGGCCAGCCGGGTGACGGTGCCCTGGGCGTCCCGAGCGATGTCGGTGATGTCGGTGACCCCGCCGCCCTGGCAGCCGTCGCTGTCGACCGCGAGGTCCATCGGCAGCAGCGGCGGGGTGCCGGGCGCCTGGTCGTCGTAGTGCCCGACCGCCAGGGTGGACTGCCCGGCCGGGAAGTGGAGGCGCATGTCGACCTCGTGGCCACCCCTTTCGAGCAGCACATCGAAATACTGGCCCGGGTGCTCGTCGACGTAGAAAGCGGGCGACGAGCCGTCAAAGCGCAGCGTTTCCCCGGCGAAGCCGCTGTCGACTCCAGGGCTGGCGCTGATCGTCGCGGTGTCCACCACCGCGGGTGGCGCCCCAGCGGAAGGCGGCGCCGCCCCGGCCGCGGGGGGCAGCAGGCCGACCCCCGCCAGCGCGAAGCAGCCAGCCAGGCCAAGCAGACGCACCCGCACAACGCACCCCCGAGCGGGCCCCCAACAGGTCAGACCGGACTGCACCTGCACGCACAGAAAGGGCCGAACAGAGAGTAACCGACAGTTACGCAGCTTTACCAGGTGTTTGCTGGCGAATGAGTCTTGGCATTCGCAAACCCGCCCATCGCACAGCCGAGCGCGTTCATCATCGGCGACGTGGGCGACACGTCGCTGTTCTTGCTCGGCGGTACGTTTCCGCAGGCTGTCACGGAGATCCGCGGCCAGTTGGGCTGACGGCCACATCGCGGGAGGAAGGTCGTGGCATGAGTGACCAGGCGTGGATCGATCTGTACTGGCTTCCGCTTGGCGCCGGTGGCCATTTCGTGCGGTGGAACGGGCGCGTGTACGAAGCAGTTGTAGCGCGGCACGAGCACCGGGCTGCGGCCCCGCTGTTCCACAGCGCACTCCAGCTCCGCTCGGGTGGTGCGACGTACGCCATCGAGATGGGGCCAGTGTGGAACGTGCCCGAACCCGACCGCGGCACGGTCTGTCAGGGGCCGGTCGGCGCCCGTTGGCTGGGCCGGTTCCGAGCGTTCCAGTACGAGGTGCGCTGCTGGCCGGGCGGGTCCATCCCTGACCTCGCCGAGGCCGTCGACAGCCCCATCCGCGTCAGTGACGACCCCGAGAAGGTCCGCCAGGTGCTCGGCATCCTGCCGCACGTGCCGCCGCTCATCTGGGGTCGCGACGAGCTGCGAGTCGGAGACATGTGGAACTCCAACTCGCTCGTGTCCTGGTCCCTCGCCCGAACCGGGCACGACCTCACGGGCCTGACGCCGCCACGACACGGCCGTGCCCCAGGATGGCAGGCCGGCCTGGCGCTCGCTCGACAGCAGGCGCAGCCCCACCAGCCGAAACGACTTCCTACCTGAGGCCTCGGGAACCTTCGCACCCGGTCAGCTCGGCGTCGCACAGCGCATCCGCGATCAGCGCCAATGCGCTGTGGCCTCTCCATCTGACCGGACTCGGTCAGGCGGGGCAGGCGGCGCGCGACGGACGACAGGAGATGTCGCTGAAGCGCAGCCGACAGACGGCGAGGAGACTGAGGCGAAGGCCTCGCGCCGGGGCGGTGATCTAGGTAAGTCCGTGACAGGAGCCTCCGTCAGTCGTCTCAGTCGGCCTTTCCCTGCTCCACCCACTGCCGGAACAGTCCGACCTTTGCCTCGTCCCATGCGCCGTAGCAGGGCATCCGTCCCGAGGTCAGGGTCTCGAGGATGGCGTCGGCGTTGTCGCGCACGTCCTCGGCGTCCCACAGGTCGAACTGGATCAACATCGCTTCCTGGTCCCGCTGTGTGAACAGGTCGGCGATGTCGAGCGCGAAGCTCACCGGGTCCTCAGCCATGGATCCCCCTTCCCCCGGCGAGCCTCCTGCTCACCGCCGCCAATGGTCAAGGTGCGCGCGGTGGGCGTGGTCGAAGCCGGTGGGCAGCGAGGGGTCACCGTCGACGAGCCGTACGCCGGGCCGGCCCTGGCTGTAGCTGTCCGGCATTCCGTCGCGCCCTCGCCTCGTAGGCTGGTTTCTCGGGACGGTACGGTCCCGCGCCCCCCACTTCGAGCCGGTTTTCGGTTCCACCGAGGAGTCGTCATGCAGTTCCGGACCACCGTGGAACTCGGCGGCAAGACCGCCACGGGTCTGCAGGTCCCCGACGAGATCGTGGACGCCTTGGGTGCCGGTCGACGGCCCGCCGTCGTCGTCACGGTGAACGGCTACTCCTACCGGACGACCGTCGCGTCGATGGGTGGGCGTTTCATGGTGCCGCTCTCCGCCGAGAACCGCTCCCCCGCCGGGGTGGCGGCGGGCGACGAGATCGATGTCGGCATCGTCGTCGACGACGCCCCGCGCGAGACGGCACCGCCGGCCGACCTCGCGGCCGCGCTGACCGCCGAACCTGACGCCGCGAGCTTCTTCGAGGGCCTCGCACCGTCGCACCGCAAGGAGTGGGTGCGCTGGATCGAAGACGCCAAGAAGCCGGAGACGCGGCAGGCCAGGCTGGAGAAGACGGTCACCGCGCTCCGCGAAGGCCGCAAGACCCGCTGAGCGTGCGGTTCGCGGCGCTTTGCGGAGGCAGATAACTCGGGATCGT
>JAVEDQ010000475.1 GCA_030840885.1 Frankiaceae bacterium | reverse complement strand
ATGCCGTGACGCTCACCGAGGTCCACCCCGGCGACGTGCTGGACCGGGACGGCTACCGGCTCCGGGCCTGGGAGGCGGACCATGGCGGGCCGGCCATCCGTCCGTCGCTGCTGTGGGACGTCGAGAGCCTGGCTCCGGAGACGCCGGACGGGACGGGGACGGGTCGGCGGACGGCTGGCCGAACCCCTGGTGCAGCTGCGCCTCGTGCGACTGGGCCCGCACCGCCGGCGAGTTGCGGACACACACCACGGCGCTGGTCGAAGGCGTCCTGCTGCTCGACTGCGGTCCCGACGTCCCCCGCGCCGCGTCGCGCGCCGGGGTCTCGCTGGGCTCGGTGCGCCGGATCCTGCTCGGGCACGCGCATCCCGACCACACCGGCCCGCAGTCGTTGCTGTGGCGGCCCTGGGCGACCACCGGGACAGCGCCTCTGGAGATCCTGGGCCCACCCGCGTCCGTCGCGGCGTGCCGCGCCTTCCTCGACGACCACCCCGACGACGCCGTGACGCTCACCGAGGTCCACCCCGGCGACGTGCTGGACCGGGACGGCTACCGGCTCCGTGCCTGGGAGGCGGACCACGGCGGGCCGGCCATCCGTCCGTCGCTGCTGTGGGACGTCGAGAGCCTGGCTCCGGAGACGCCGGACGGGACGGGGACGGGTCGGCGGTTGCTCTACGGCTCGGACACCTTGCCGCTGCCGGACGAGCGGCTGCCGACCGGCCCCTACGACCTGGTCCTGCTCGAGGAGACCTACGGCGACGGGCCGCCGTTCGGTGACCACCTCGGCCTGCAGACCTTCGCCGGCACGCTCGCCGCGCTCCGCCGGACGGGAGCGATGCCGGACGGCGGCCGGGCCGTGGCGGTCCACCTCGGGCACGCCAACCCGCCCGGCCCCGAACTCGCGCGCCGCCTGGCGCTGCTCGGCGCGGAACTGCATCCCGACGGCGCCCTGCTGCATCTCGACGGCCCGGCGGTGCATCCCGACCCCGAACATCCGAAGCGGGTGCTGGTCACCGGAGGCAGCCGCTCCGGCAAATCCGAGGAAGCCGAACGCCGCCTGCTCGGCGAGCCCGAGGCAGTCTACGCGGCAACGGCTCTGGAGCTCCCCGACGACGCGGAGTGGACGGCCCGGCTGGCCGCGCACCGCGACCGGCGCCCGGCCCACTGGACGACGGTGACCACCGGGCGGCTGGCCCCGCTGTTGCGCGAGCCCGGCCCCCCGGTGCTCGTCGACGACGTCGGTTTCTGGCTCACCCGCGGCGAGGAGAGTGCGGACGAGTTCGTGACCGCGTTCCGGGAGACCGCCCGACGGACGGTCGTGGTCACCGGCGAGGTCGGCAGCGGCGTCGTGCCCTCCAGTGCCGCCGGACGCCGGTTCCGCGACGAGCTCGGCCTGGTGAACAGTCGGTTGGCCGCCGAGGCGGACGAGGTGTGGCACTGCGTGGCCGGCATCGCCCGGCAGCTGAAGTGAGAGACAGCTGAAGTGAGAGACAGCCGAATGACTAGCTCGAGGGAAGACAGAGTGAGGATCGCGTGACGACCAACAGCGCCGGCGTGGGCGCCGACCTCGGGCGGTTGCGGGGGCTCGCGGCCTGGGCAGCACGGGTGCAGCGGCAGGATCCGCCCGAGGCGTTCCGGCACGTCCGCGCCATCCTCGTGGACACCCCGGGCACGGTCGCGGACCGCACGGCAACCGACGACGGGTCCGACGATGTCGCCACGGCATCACCCGAAGAGTTGACGCTCAGCCTTCTGGCCGAGCGGGCCGGGGTGTCGCGCCGCATCGTCGACGTCGTGACCGGCGTCGCAGCGTTGGACGAACCGGCCACGGCGGCGGCCCAACGGGGACCGATTCTCGTCGAGGAGCTGAGCGGCGAACAGCTCGAGGCGGCCTATGAGCTCGGCCGCTACATCGCCGACGAGGAAGCCGACTCCGGTACCGACCTCCTGCTCGTCGGCGCCGGCGGGGCGACCCGGGACGAGGACATGGTGGCGGCGACGGCGCTGGTCGCCGCCTTGCTCGGCCGGGAGCCGCTGCCGCTGGTCGGCACCGACACCGCCACCGGCAACGTGCTGGGCCTCGACGACCGCGCGTGGGCACGACGGGTGGCCGGGGTCCGTGACGTGCTGCGGCGCACGCGCGGCGGTTCCCCGGCGGGTCCCATGGAGCTGCTGCGCACCGTCGGCGGACCCCGCATCGCCGTGCTGACCGGGCTGTTGCAGCAGGCCGCCGAGCGCCGGACGCCGACGCTGCTGGACGGCACGGTCAGCTGTGCGGCCGCCCTCGCCGCGGACCAACTGGCCCCGGAGTCGCGGCAGTGGTGGCTGGCCGCCGCCACCCCCGCCGAACCCGCCGGGCGTGCGGCGTTGGCCGACCTCGAGCTGCCGCCACTGCTCGACCTCGGCATCCGGGCCGGAACCGGCGCCGCCGCGATGATCGCCGTTCCGATCGTCGGCGCCGCGGTGGAGCTGGCGCGCGCAGCAGCCCCGGCCGACGACGCCGGCGATCGCCCGGCGTGATCGACGGTCTGCGGATCGCTGTCACCCTGCTCACGATCGTCCCCCTCCGGAGCAGCGCCTCGGTGGACCGCACCCGGGCCGGCTGGGCGATGGCGTTCGCACCGCTCGTCGGGCTCGCGCTCGGCGTCGCGGCGGCACTGCTGCTCTTCCTCGTCCGGGCCGGGGTCGGCTTCGAAGACACCAGCCTGGTCCCAGCGCTGGTGACCCTGCTCGGCCTCGCGGTCGTGACGGGCGGGCTGCACCTGGACGGGTTGGCCGACCTCGCCGACGGGTTCGGGGCCCGGCGCGACCGGGAGGGCACGCTCACCGTGATGCGCACCCCGACGGTCGGGGCCTTCGCCGTGGTGGCCGTCGTGATGGCCATCGGGCTGCAGGCCTCCGCCCTGACCCTCGCCGTCGAGCGCCACCACGGGACGTTGGCGCTGATCCTGGCGATCGTCGCCGGGCGCACCGCCGTGACGGTCGCCTGTGCCGGACGTGCTGCTCCGGCTCGACCGGAAGGGCTCGGCGCCTTGGTGGCCGGGAGCGTCCCGCGCGCCCGTGCGTTGGCCGTGGTGGCGCTGGCCGCCCTGCTCGCGGTCGTGCTCGGGCTGCTCGATCCCCACGCCGGCGGGGTCGGGGTCGCCCTGCACGCCGTGCTGGCGCTGGCCGGCGGGCTGCTCGCCGCGGCCGGGCTCCGCCTGCTCGCGGTGCGCAAGCTCGGCGGCATCAACGGCGACGTGCTGGGCGCGCTGGTCGAGACCGCGACGACGGTGACGTTGCTGCTGGTGGCGGCCGAGCCGTTCAGCTAGACCGAACCGACAGCCCGGATCGTCAGCTGGGCCAGCTTCGTCAGCGAGTCTTGGCCTCCACGAACGGCGGCTTCACGACCTGCATCGGTGCCGGCCGGCCGCGGACGTCGACGCTGACGACGTCGCCCTCGGCGACTCCCCGGTCGAGCAACGCGAGGGCGATGCCCTTCTTCAAGGTCGGCGAGAAGGTCCCGCTCGTCACGACACCCTCGGGGATGCCGTGGCTGGAGTGGACGACCATGTCGTGGCGCGGGATGGCGCGCTCACGAGCCACCAGGCCCCAGAGCCGCCGACGCGGGCCTGCCTCCCTCTCGGCGAGGAGGGCGTCCCGACCCCAGAAGTGCGGCTTGTCCCAGCCCACGGCCCAGCCGAGCCGGGCCTGCACCGGCGAGATCTCCTGCGAGAGGTCCTGCCCGTGCAGCGGGTAGCCCATCTCGGTGCGGAGGGTGTCGCGGGCGCCGAGCCCGCACGGCACCGCGCCGGCCTCGAGCAGCGCATCCCAGAGGGCACCGGCGTCGTCCCACCGCGGCAGCAGCTCGTAGCCGCGCTCGCCGGTGTAGCCGGACCGGCACACGACGACCGGTGCACCGTTCCACTCCGCCGGGGTGAACGACATGTAGTCCCCGCCGCTGGGCAGGCCGAGCGCGTCGAGCACCTCGACGCTGCGCGGACCCTGGACCGCGAGCACGGCCAACGTCCGGTGCAGGTCGGTGACCTCGATGCCGGCCGGGGCCGCTGCGGCGAGGCGCGTGACCACCTCGGCGGTGTTGGCGGCGTTGGGGATGAGGAACACGTCCTCGTCGTTGTGCAGGTAGGCGATGAGGTCGTCGACCACGCCGCCGCTCTCGTCGCAGCACAACGTGTACTGCGCCTCGCCCTCCTCGAGGCGACCGAGGTCGTTGGTGAGGCTGGCGTTGACGAACTCACGGGCCCGGCGTCCGCTGACCCGGCCCTTACCGAGGTGGCTGACGTCGAACACCCCGACGCCGTTGCGCACCGCATGGTGCTCCTCGACGGTGCCGGCGTAGGCCAGCGGCATCTCCCAGCCGCCGAACGGGGCCAGCTTCGCGCCGAGGGCGACGTGACGGTCATGCAGCGGGGAGTGCAGAAGCTGGTCCATGACCAGCGAACCTATCGGGCACTGCTCACGAAGCACGCGCGCCTTAGGCTCGGCCCTATGAGCATCACCTCCGGGGCGGCCGGCCCGACGACCGTCACCCTGTCCACCCAGCCCCTGTCGGAGCTCTCCGCCGACGTCGTCGTCGTGGCGACGACGCCCGGTGAGGACGGCGCCGTCCTGTTCCCCGGCGCGGAAGCAGTCGAGGCCGGTTTCGACGGCCGGTTCGACGAGGTGCTCAACGATCTGCGGGCGACCGGCAAGGAGGGTGACCTCGTCCGGCTGCCGGCCCCGCCCGGCCTCGGTGCGCGCCTGGTGCTCGCCGTCGGACTCGGCTCCGTCACCCCCGGCGACGAGGCGTTGCGCCGGGCTGTCGGCACCGCCGTCCGGGCCAGCCGCGGCCGCGCCTGCGCAGCTGTCGCCATCGACGCCCCGGCTGGCCCGCTCGCTGAGGGCGCGCTGCTCGGGGCGTACAGCTTCGAGGGCTTCCGGGAGAAGGACCCGAAGAACGCGCCGGTCGGCAGCGTGGTCCTGCTCGGGTTCGGCACCGGCGGGGCCGACGCGGCCGGGAACGGCGACGCCGCCGCCGCGGTGGCCCGGGCCGAGGTCGTGGCCGGGGCCGTGGCCCTGGCCCGGGATCTGGTGAACATGCCGCCGGGGGATCTCGCGCCGGCGGACCTGGCCGAGCGGGCCCGCGCCGAGGCCGCCGAGGTCGGCGTCGGCGTGGAGATCTGGGAACAGGACGCGCTGACCGAGCAGGGCTTCGGCGGCATCCTCGGGGTCGGCAAGGGGTCGACGCGGCCACCCCGGTTGGTCCGCCTGACCTGGCAGCCGGAGGGCGCGACGCGTTCGATCGCCCTGGTCGGCAAGGGCATCACGTTCGACTCGGGCGGTCTGTCGCTGAAGCCGCCGACGTCGATGGAGTGGATGAAGACCGACATGGCGGGTGCCGCTGCGGTGCTCGCGACCGTGCTGGCGGCGGCCCGCCTCGAGATCCCGGTGCGGGTCACCGGCTGGCTCCCGCTGGCCGAGAACATGCCCGGCGGCGCGGCGCAGCGGCCCGGGGACGTGCTGACCCAGTACGGCGGCAAGCGCGTCGAGGTGCTCAACACCGACGCCGAGGGCCGGCTCGTGCTCGCCGACGCGCTCGTCCGCGCAGCCGAGGAGGAGCCCGACGCGATGGTCGACGTGGCGAC
>JAVEDQ010000468.1 GCA_030840885.1 Frankiaceae bacterium | reverse complement strand
CAACGGCCTGACCGGCGCCTGGCTCAACGCCGACACCGACATGTACCAGGTCAAACGCGCGAAACCACCCCCGCCGACGCAGCCCTGACTCTGCCCCGGCGGCGGTGTATCGGCGACCGTCACGATGACCACACCTGGGTGACAGGTATACCGGTTCGGCGTCGGCCTGGTGCCGATCGCCGTTGCCGTCGTTGCCCGCAAGCGGGGGATCGGCCGATCGGCTTGCCGTACCGAGCGGTGCCCCGCGGGTCGGCCGGACCGCGGCGGGTCGACGGGCACGTTCCTGTGGTGAGACCGGCCGGCGATGCCGAACCACTGGGTGGCTACCACCTCCACCCACCACAGTGGTTACTGCGATAGCGGCTCGGCGTCGTCCATGGCGTCGGCAGCGGTGAGTTGCCAGATCTCTCGCATCACGATTTGCATGCTGGCTGCTACCGGCACCGCGAGCACCGCGGCGGCGAATGCTCCGAACGCGCCCCCGATCGAGCCGCCGAGGGAGCCGCCGATCAGCACGGCGAGAAAGATCAGGAGCGGACTGGTCCGGACAGTCCGGCTCATGATCCAAGGGTTGAGGACGTGGTTCTCCAACTCTTGATAGCTGAGGAAGACGACAGCCAGGATGATCCCGTCGGTGGGCGAGTTCACCAAGGCGAACAACACGGTCGGGATGCCGGCCAGCGCCCCGCCGACCTGTGGGAGGAAGTCGACGAGGGCGACCCACAGAGCCCACAGCAGCGGGAACGGCAGGCCGAGGATCGCCATCGTCACTCCGACGACGACCCCGGCGATCAGCGAGGTGAGAAAACTGCCGAGTACGTATCCGACGACCGCCCGCCGGACCTCGCCCCCGACGCGCACCCACCATTCGGCCTGTTCTCGGGGCATCGTTCCAAGCAGCCAGGCCCGCATCCGTGGCCCTTCGAGGAGCAGGAGCGCGACGAGGGTGAACACCGCCAGCATCTCGGCGAGCAACGTCAACGCGCCTTTCCCGACGGCGAGGGCGGGTTTGGCCAGGTTCGTGCCAAGGTCATGCAGCTTCGGTGCGTTGGTGCTGACCCACTGTTGGAGATGGAAGTGCTGGACGAGCCGACCGATCACGCCACGGCCGTGTTCAGCGTCGGCCACGTATCCCGGGATCTGCACGGAAAGATGCGACACCCCGTTCGTCATCGGGTAGCCGAAGGCGGCGGCGAGTCCGAGGAAGCAGAGGGCGCCTACCAGTACGACGACGGTGACGGCCAGGCCCCGCCGGCGCAGGCCGATCTTTTGTAGCAGCAGCACCAGCGGATTGAGAATCAAGGCAAGGAATGAGGCGATCAGGATGAGCAGGAGAACGGTTCGGAGGCGATAAGCCAGCTGACCGAGCAGGAAGACGCCGACGACCACGGCCACCGAAACCAGGATCGTCGCCAACGGGACGCCGCGGGTCGCGGCTGCCAGGCTCAGCCGCGCCTGGTGCCTTGGCGCCGATCGCCTCCTCCCAACCTCTGCCGTTGCCTCGCCGGGAGCACGACCATTGATCGAGGCGGCTGATATCGCGGGTCCACCGGCTTCTGGCGCGTCAGGCATGAGCCCCTCCTCCGACAAGCAAGTCTCGGGGGTTTGAGAGGAGTAGGCAGCTGCAGCCGTTCGGCCGACCTATTCGGCTGTCACCCACCGTGCCGCCCGACACCGAGGACCAAATCGGCAAACGCGCTATCCGAGGTGAGCCTCCACAGAGTGCGCTGACCGTCTCCGATGTCGGCATCGGATCAGTCACTGCCGTGAGCCAGCGCAACGCGACGTGAGCGCCGGTCTTGTTCGTCGGCCACCAGCCGGTTTCCGCGGCTGAGCGTCCGTGTTTGACCGACGACGACTCTGGGAGGGAAGCCGGAGGGTGCATCGACGGCTCCCGTCTCCCGCTTTCCCCTGCTGCTCCGATGTCGCAGGAGTCGAAGGCGAGTCCGATGTCGGAGACCCCGGAACGCCGCGTAGATGCCCACGGCGGCCAGGATTGACACGTCCGTCCGGGTCTGCGTGTTCATGATGCGGTCACGTGGAGCCGTTCATTTGCCTGCCGGGGGGCAGGTGGCGCCGGTGTAGGCGAGCAGTTCGCAGTAGCTGTCCCGGAATAGTTTCCAGTGGTCGTCCTCGATCACGGCAAGGCCGCGCGAGGGCCAGCTGAATCGAGAAAAGGTCGCCTGGACTGGGGACCGGCGGTATGCCGACGAACTCCGGTGGACCCGGCGGAAGGCCGGCGCTTGGGTTGGCGTACCAGCTGATCTCGAAGCGGACGAGGGCGTGGCTGGCGTCGGCGAAGCTGACACGCTCGATGTGGACCTGGGCGGTGTTGATGATGTCGGGTCGTAGCACCGCAGCCTGGGCGAGGGTGTCGGCGAGGAGTTCGCCGCCCTGCACGGCGGCGAGCACGGTCGCGGCGGGCCTCCCGCCGGTGAGCGCCTGCGTGATGGCGGCGCGGATCTCGGTCTCGGCCCGCTGCGGGTCCTCCGGCTGGCTGCCGTCGCCGTGCGGTGTTCCGCTGGAACGAAGCAGCTCACGTTCGACCGCGTCCACAACTATCCAGCGCAGCTGCTCGCCCTCGATGGTGGGGTACCAGTGGCCGGCTGGGCGGCGCTGCTCGAGGCTGTCGGCGACGTCGTCGAGCATGGCGGCCAGGGACGGCCAGCGCGGCCCGCGCCAGGCGGCGTCTTCACGCGAGTACTCGGTGACGCAGCCGGACAGCGGCCCTGGCCGGAGGTCGACGAACAGATCGCAGGCAGCGTGGTTGGTTGCGATCGGCACGAACGGCGCCAGGAACTGGAACGCCGGCGAGCCGGCTGGTTCGTTCTCCGCCGCGTCGACCAGCTCCGGCGGCTGATCGAGGGTGCCGTCAGCGCGCAGGGCAGCGAAGATCTCCTGATACATCCGCCAGTGCCCCACCACCGCGTCGAGCGGAAGCGGCACCCAGCCGGGAAGCAGCTCCAGCATGGGGTTGTTGCGGACACCGTCATGGAGGGCGAACCAGCGACGGAGCTGTTCGGGGAAGGTCAGGCCGATCGCGGCCTCCGCAGCGTTCACGGCCGGTGGGCCGGCGGACGGGCGGAGACTGCCGACGCTGCCGGTCGAGTGCTCGTGGCACCAGGCGACGATCCGTTTCCAGGCCTCGTCCACACTCACCGTCCTCCAGGTAGTCGCTTCCCGACTCGGACCGGCAGCGGAACCGGCGGCGTGCTATGGCCGGGCTGCCAGCAGGTCGGGCAGCGCGCTGGTCGTGCTCAGGTGGTTCCGCAGCTCGGCGTGGAGCAACCCGGCGACAGCAAGCAGGTCGTCGAGCCTGCCGCGCAGATCCTGCGGGAACAGCGGCTCGTGATGGGCTACCCGGTTGCGGAGCTCGCGCAGCCGGCCGATGGCCACGTCCACGTCAGCGCGGCGGGTGCCGGCGGAAACGCGGGGTGCAGCAACGGCACCCACAACGCCTTCTCGTGCGCGCTGGTCAGCGACGGACTTCTGCGACGAGCCGACCTTCGGCGGGGGTGGCCATCCCAATCTCGCCATGGAGTCGGCGGTGGAGCGTGATGTCGCTGGTGGTCTGGCTGAGCCAGGCTTCGATGGGGTGGCCGAGAACGTGAACGGCCGTGCCGACGCGGATGGAGCCGGTGCTGATGCCTGCTGCGAGGCAGATGTCGGCGAGCAGGTCGGCGGCGGTAGCGGGTGCGAGGCGGGCCATGGCGGCGGCAACGTCAGGGTCGGCACCGATTCTGCCGCGCCGGTGGTCGAGAATTGCCTGGCACGGACCTGGCTGCAGGCCGGCTACTCGCGCGAGGTGGATCGCTGCGAGCGCGTTGTCCAGCAGTAGGCAGGTGGGTTGCGAGACCGAGATCACGACGTTGGGATAGTGGTTGATGCGGTCGAAGTCGCTGTGCCGCTGGCGGACGTCCCACTGGGTGTTCAGCTGGTCGAGCAGGTCGGCTGCTGTGACGGGCAGGGGCTGGTCCGCCTCCACGACAACCGGGTGACCCAGCAGCAGCCCGGTGTAGACGACCGGCGGAGCCTGGTGGCGGGCCGACCCGACGATGTCGCCCGTGGGCCGGTCTAGCGTGCTCGTGCTGGTCATGACTTCTCCATCCGGTGGTTGCTTGACCTCAGGCTGCTGCCTGACCCTGTGAACCGTTTGTGAGGCGGCTGTACGGCTACTGAGCGATCAGAAGGCGAAGCGTTCTTCGTGCAGGTAGCCGGCAGGCAGTCCTGCCTCAGACAGCCCGCGGCAGGCGGCTTCGGCCATGGCGGGTGGACCGAAGAGATAGACGTCGCGTTGGCGTAGGTCGGGCACCCGACGCAGAAGCCCGGATGCGGCCAGGCAGTCTGGCTCATGCCCGTGCATGTAATGAACACGTGCGCCTCGGCTTCGGGCGATGTGATCAAGTTCGTCTCGGAACAGCACGTGTTCGGGACTGCGCGCTCGGTAGAGCAGCGTCAGGTCCTGGCCGGGTCGACAGCAGGCGACGGGGACCGCGGTCCCCGCCGCCTGCTGTGATCCGAACTTGTGGTCAGGCGCCGCTGCCGGAGGGCGCAGTGCTCCCGCTCGGGAAGTCCTTTGCTTCGTCACCGGCGTGGAGCTTGTCGATGGTCGTCGTACCGGTCTTGACCGAGTAGCGCACCGCATCGCCCGC
>JAVEDQ010000441.1 GCA_030840885.1 Frankiaceae bacterium | reverse complement strand
TGGCGGTGCTGCGGCCGGTGCGGGCGGACCATCCGCCGGGTGAGGTCGTCGACCATGTACTCCGGCTCCGGGGTCGCGGCACCACGGCCCTGGCCGCCGCGCTCCGTGCCGCCGAGCAGCAGCTGGCGGCGGTTCGCGCCGACCGGCGGGTCGTCGTCCTGCTCAGCGACTGCCGTTGGACCGACGACGACCCCCGGCCGGTCGCCCGTCGGCTTCCCGGGCTGGTGGTGCTCGCCCCGGCCGAGGACGGTGAGCAGGCCGAGGCCTTCGCACGGGATGTCGGCGCGCGGTGGGCCGCCCTCGCCGGACCGGCGGACGCACCCGCGGCGCTGCAACGCGTCCTAGCCGACGGCCCCTGACCGGCTGACACAGGCGCTCGACGGTGCAAGGCTGACCAACCATGCCGCCTTCCTCGTCACCGGCCGACCGGCCCAGCCTGTTCGACTTCGCCGGCGGCGAGCCGGCCTTCTTTGCGCTGGCGACTGCTCACCACGCCCGCTGCCTCGCCGACCCCGACCTCAACCACCCGTTCTCGCATCCGGGCCAGCACCCGCAGCACGTCGAGCGGCTCGCCTCCTACTGGGCGGAGGTGATGGGCGGCCCCACCGTCTACAGCGCCGAGTGCGGGGACCAGGCGATGGTGCTGCGGATGCACGCCGGCAACGGCGGGATGGGCGACCTCGGCGCCCGCTTCGTCCAGTGCTTCCTCGCTGCCCTCGACGACGCCGAGTGGCCGGACGACGACGAGTTCCGCCGGGTGCTCGAGGCCTACATCCGGTGGGCGACCGACGACGTGCTCGTCTACGCCCCGGTCGGGGCCGTGGTCCCGGACGAATCCCGGATACCGCGGTGGACGTGGGACGGCCTGCAGCCGACGTCCTGAGCAGACGTCCTGAGCAGCCCGCCCCACGTCCGTCGCTCATGCGGCGGCGAACACGGGCTCCGGCTCGATCCCCCGCTCCGGCTCCAGCTCGGTGGTCGGCGCCGCAGTCCGCCGCGGCACGGCCAGGATGACGAGCGCCGCGAGCCCCACCACCACGGCCCCGACGAAGACCGCCGGACGCAGGCCGTCGACGAAGCTCTGCGCGCTCGTGTAGCCGCCGCGGGCGGAGAAGACCGAAGCCAGCACGGCCACGCCGAACACCCCACCGAGCTCGCGGAGCGCGTTGGTGGCGCCGGAGGCGATGCCCTCCTCCTCCCGACGGACGCTGCCGAGCACGAGGTTGGCCACCGGCGCGAAGAACAGCGACATCCCGATGCCGGAGACCACGAACGCCGGCACGAGGGTCAGGTAGGCGACGGTCGGGGTGCTGACGGCCGCGATCCAGCCCAGGCCGATGGCCTGCAGCGCCAGTCCCACGGCGACGATGGGCCGGCCACCGATGCGGTCGGAGACGATGCCGGCGATCGGCGCGATCAGCACGGGCATGGCGGTCCACGGCAGGATCCGCAGTCCGGCGCCCAGCGGCGAGTAGCCCTGGACGGTCTGAAAGAACTGCGCGAGGAAGAAGATCGAGCCGAACATCCCGAACAGCATCAGCGCGCTCGCGAGGTTGGTCGCAGCGAACCCGCGGGAGCGGAACAGCCGCATCGGCAGCATCGGCGCCTCCTGTCGGAGCTCCCAGGCGACGAAGCCGACGAGCAGGACCGCTCCGATCGCGATGGGCAGAACGACGCCCGCGCTGCCCCAGCCGAGCTCGTTGCCGCGCACGAGACCGAGCACCACGCCGAGCAGACCCCCGCTGGCCAGCAGCACGCCCCCGAAGTCGAGCCGTGCGGAGACGCCATGGCTCTCGGAGAGCACGCGGCTCGCGATCGGCAGCAGGATGAGCCCGATCGGCACGTTGAGCCAGAAGATCACGTGCCAGGACGCTCCCTCGACGACCGCCCCGCCGACCAGCGGCCCGGAGGCGATGGCCAGGCCGGCGACGGCTCCCCAGATGCCGAGCGCCATCCCGCGCCGTTCCACCGGCACCGCGGCCGAGAGAAGCGTGAGGGTGAGCGGGACGACGACGGCGGCGCCGGCTCCCTGCAGCGCGCGGGCCACGATGAGCCACTCGCTGCTCGGTGCCAGGGCGGCTGCGGCCGAGGCGAGGGTGAACAGGGCGAGGCCACCCAGGAAGAGCCGACGGCGGCCGAACCGGTCACCGAGTGCGGCTCCGGTGAGCAGCAGCACGGCGAAGGTGAGCGTGTAGGCGTTCACCGTCCACTCGAGCGAGGACAGCGACGCCCCCAGCGAGGTCCGGATCGCCGGCAGCGCCGTGGTGACCACGAGGTTGTCCAGCTGCGTCATGAACAGTGCGACGCTGGTGACGAGGAAGGTCTCGGCCACCCTCCTGTTGTTCGTCGCCGCTCCGGGCGGTGCGATTGTCGCTTCGGTCATCGGACTCTCCTTCGATGGGTAGTGAGTACTCACTTACTTAACAATGCAAAAAAAAGAGGTCAGGCGGAGGTCTCGTCGTCGGGCGCGAGCCAGGCCGGAGCCGTACATGCCTGCAGCCAGGCGTCGCCGTGGCTGGCGGCGTCCATCGAGGCCATCACGTTCATCAGCATCCCGAAGGCGAAGAACCGCTGGAGCTCGTCATCACTGGCACCCGAGAGCACGGCGACCTCCCGCCACAGCCGGCCGAACTCGTGGCGGGTGACCT
>JAVEDQ010000387.1 GCA_030840885.1 Frankiaceae bacterium | reverse complement strand
AGGGTGGCCGCCATCGCGTTGCCGGCGGTGCCCCGCTCGACGTGCAGGGAGACCGACGGGTTGGTCGCCGACAGCCAGGTCAGCCCGAACAGGTTGTCGAAGGTGCCGGTCAGGTTGCCGGTGAGGTCGAACGAGACGGTCCCGTCGACCTTCCCGATGGCGCCGGTGACGTCCGCGGTGAAGGTCCGGTCGTCGACCGTCGCGACGACGGAACCGTCCAGCGCGAGTTGCACGTTGTGCTTCGAGTCGGCCGCGATGCCCATGGTCCACGGACCGGTGCTGCTGACCCAACTGGGGAGCCCGGCCGTCATCGCCGGGAGCGTGGCGTGCAGCGAGCCGCCGAGTGCCGGGGCCGTTCCGGTGCCGAGGGTGTCCAGGCCGAAGCCGAGGTCACCGGAGAACTGCACGGGGTCGGAGACGCCGAATCGTGCGGCCACCGCGTCCGGCAGGGTCATGGTGCCGGCGAAGCTGAGCGTCGGGCCGAAGCTGATCGTGGCCGGGGCCGTGCCGCCGTTGACGCTGGTGAAGAAGGCCTGCTGCGCGGGTAGCAGATCGCTCCATGGGACCTGGGTCGCCTTCCCACCGACCAGGTAGCCCTTGGAGATGAACAGGTCGGCGCTCGGGAACGTGAGGCCGGCGAGCATCGGGCTGGGCTGGGCGATGAGGGTGCCGGGGCTGAGGTTGGCGGCGTGTACGCCGAAGAAGAGCTTCGCCGGCCCCGAGGTGGGCAGCTGGATCGACGCCAGCACGTCCGCGGTGGCTCCGCGGAAGCTCGTGGAGGCCGTGAGGGCGAACGTCTTCGCGGCACCCGAGGCCGTGGCGAACGAGAACTGCGCGCTGTTCAGCGTGAGCGAGCTGCCGACGCTGCCGGCATCTGGCGTCACCGTCGAGCCGACCAGCGCGTCGCCCAGAGCGACCGAGTCCGCGGCGCTGATCGACCCGGTCACGGACAGGTTGCCGGCGAGCGCTCCACTGCCGCCGTCGAGGTGCGCGGCGATCCCGAAGGTGTGCGCGTTCAGGGTGACGGTGCTGGTGAGGTCCCCGGAGAACTGCGGCGAGGACCCGACGGTGGCGGACAGCGAGAGTGCGCTGTCGGACAGCTGCAGTGCTCCGAGGCCGAACGGTGCGTGGAAGGTGCTGCCGGACTGGATCGCGTAGCTGACGGAGACCGTGCCCTTGGCTCCGGCCGCGGGGTCGTACCCGAAGGTGCCCGCGAACGTGTTGGCCTGGCCGCCGAGCGAGGTCGCGAGGGTGTCGGAGAAGCTGATCGCCGGAGCGCCACCGCCGGCCGGGATGCTGAGCTGGGCCTTCACCGTCCGGCTGGTGAGCCACGCCGGACTGCTTCCGCCACTGGTCGTCGAACTGATCGACAGGTTCAGGCCGGCCTGGTCGGCGGTCGTCGACGACGACGAGAGGATCGGGGCCAGGGAGTTGGCCAGGGTGCCCTGCACGGTGGCCGTCGACCCGTTAGCCGGAGAACCGACGCCGAGGTAACGCAGCACGTTCTGCAGGGCCGGGTTGGACGTCTGCCCCACGTCGACACCGGCGAACAGCGCCATGCCGGTCCCGGGCTGGGCGCTGGCGAAACCGGCGGGGTAGAAGGTGCGGGACGAGGCGGGCAGCTTGCTCAGGTCGACGCTGCCGCCCGCCTGCGCCGTCGAGACGACCACGGCGGTGGAAAGCGACGGGTCCGCCGGCGACGACCACAGCGGGTTCAGCGCGTGGAGCGAGGACCCGGTGGGACGGATCGCGATGCCGAGCTGCGGCGTCGAGGCCGTCCCCCACACGGCGGTCAGCTGCACCGGCGCACCGCCCGAGAGCGTGCCGGTGAGCGTGAGCGATTGCAGGGCGTCGTCGGCGACGACCGACGTCACGCCACTGACCTGCAGGCCGGCGGGAGGCAGCCCGGTGAAGTTGGCGGTCCAGGTGAGGCCGTTCGCGCCGTTCACCGTGCTGGTCGCGGCGTCGCGGACGCTGGTGTAGCGGCAGGTGCCGCTCACGACAACAGGGCAGGTGCCGGTCGGACCCGGCTTGAGCGTGACCGTGCTCGAGGCACGGGCCTCGCCGGCGGCCAGCAGCAGGGCGACCGCGATGCCTACGGCGGCGAAGATCATCGCCAGCAGCAGGGGGGTTCGTCGTATCGAGGGGTGTTTCTCACCCAGGCTGGCCACGTTGAGCAACGTAGGGGGCACAGAACGTCAGCGATCTTGATTTGCTCAGGATTCACTCCCCTGGACATCGAAGATGGCCACGACGGGCCAGCCCGGACTAGACATTCACAACGGACGCCGGAGCGGGCGCACGGGTCAACCGTCGGCTCGTGCCCAATCGGCCACTGCCGGCAGTAGCGACCTGCCGACGGCTTCGCTGCCGGCCTCCGTGATGTGGATGCCGTCCTCGGTGCGGATGACGCGTCCTGCCGCATCGGTCTTGCGGTACACCCCGCCGGGGCAGAGGGTGCCGCTGATATCGAAGACGCGGGCGACGTCGGGCCGGTGTGCCGCAGCTATTTCGAGCAGCTGGTTCCACCGTCGCCCTCGCGCCGGGTCATCCTGCGGTTCGGGTGTCCCGTCATCCTGCTCGTGCTGCTGGAAGCACGGCACCGTCAGCAGGGCGACCTTGCGCCGACCCGCGGACAGGACAGCGATCGCCTGGTCGAGCTGGGCCAGGAGATGAGCGTCGAAAGCCGGTTCCCCGATGTGTTGCCGTCGACCGTCCCGAATCCGGTCATGGAGCTCCCACCGGCCGACGAGGACCGCGGTGACGTCCGGCTGAAAGCTCTCGGCATCCCGGCGCCATGAGTCCTGCCAGTTCGCACAGTTCGGATTCGGGAAGATCGGAATTCCGAGCTCGACGTACTGCCCGCTGACGATGCCGCAGTTGACCTTCGCGTAGGTCCGGAACTCCACGTGTTGCGGGTTCTCCTTTGGAACCAGGCCGAACGACAGCGTGAGCCCGATGCTGTCACCCTCGAGCATCAGCTTCAGTGGCTTCTCCCCCGACGGCAGGGTTCCGGGGCCGGACGCTGGTTGGAGACCCTCGAGTCCGGCCAGGTCCTGGGCCGTTGCGCTGCTCGCGGGGACGGGAGGCAGGGGAAAGATGATCAGCGCTGCAATCAGGGTGACGGCCAGCCCCCCGAGTGCCAGCCCCGGCCGCGGTAGCCGGAACCGACCCTGCAGGACCGGTTGCTCCACCAGCACCCACGAGGTGAGCGCGGCGAGCAGTGCGAGGCACAACCGCAGGACGAACAGCGGCACGCCCGCGAGGCCGGTCCGGCCGTGGGTCACGAACAGTGTGACCGGCCAGTGCCAGAGGTACAGCCCGTAGGAGATGCGCCCCAGTTGGGGCAGCGGCGGGACGCTGAGCAACCGGGCGAGCGGACTCCGCGGCACGAGCACGACCGAGAGCACGGCGATGCTGACGGCGGCGGCTACGGCAGTGAACCCTCCTCGGTACAACCACGAGTTCTGACCGTCCACTGTGCAGACGGCGACGACCATCGCTGCGGCGGCTGCCAGTCCTGCCAACGTCAGACCTCGGCGGACGAGTGGCTGGAGTGCACGGACCGCAAGCGGCCCGTACGCGACCGCGCTCGCCGTTGCCGCTCCCAGCAGCAGCCCGGCGGCATGGGTGTCGGTGCCGTAGTAGAGCCGGCTGTCGGCGAACCCCCGCCCGTGGAGCAGGGCGATGAGCCCCGTCGAGGCCACTGCACCGCCGAGGGCGACGATCGGGAGGCTGTGCCGCCCGAACACCCGGACACCGGTCCGGCTCAGCGCGAACCAGGTGATCAAGGGCCAGAGGAGGTAGAACTGCTCCTCCACCGCCAACGACCACATGTGCAGCAGAGGCGACGGCGCGAGGCCACGATCGAAGTAGCCCTGGCCCGAGAACGCGAACCGCCAGTTCGCGACGTAGCCGAGGGTCGAGAGTGCATCGAGGCGGAGCCTGCCCAGCTGTTCCGGGAGTGCCACGAAGCGCCAGACGACGACGACCGTCGTCAGCATCAGGAGCAGCGCCGGCAGGAGTCGACGAAACCGGCGCCGCCAGAAATCGGCGAGTGACACGCGACCCTTGACCGAGTACTCGACCAGCAGCAACCGGGTGATCAGGAAGCCGGACAGCACGAAGAAGACGTCGACTCCGAGCAACCCGCCCGGCGTACCGGCGACACCAAAGTGGAAGGTCATCACGGCGAGGACGGCAAGGCCGCGGAGCCCGTCCAGGGCAGCGTTGCGTCCAGGCGCAGGGCCGGGCGGGGCGGCCACGACGGCGGGCCTGGTGCCGCGTTCGGTCGTGATCGTGGCACCTCCCCCGAAGCTGATTGACCGGACTCAACGTATCGGTGAGCCCGATCCCCGCCCTCGCCGTTACGCGGGGCGCGCTGAGGGTCGGAGGCACTTGGCACCACGGTGCGGCCAGGTTCGGTCGCTAGCCGAAGTCGAGCGCCTCCGCGAGACCGCGGCCGTTGTCTGCGGCGGTTCCGTCAACCTCGAGGCTTTCGGTCGAGACATCCCCGAAGCCTGACCATCGGTCGACGGATCGA
>JAVEDQ010000367.1 GCA_030840885.1 Frankiaceae bacterium | reverse complement strand
CGGCGGTTCGCGGCGAACCGGGCGGCGCTGGTGGGTCTGGTCGTGTTCGTCCTGCTGGTGCTCGCCGCCTTCGTCGGCCGGCGGCTCTGGCGCTGGGACTACGGCGACCTGACGGGCGCGTACTCCGAGCCTCCGAGCCTGCAGCACCCCTTCGGCACCAACGAGTCCGGGTACGACATGCTGGCCCGCGTGCTGAAGGGAACCGCCCGCAGCATCGAGATCGCCTTGTTCGTCGCCGTGGTCAGCACCGCCCTCGGCACGGTGATCGGCGCGGTCGCGGGCTACACGCGCGGGCTGACCGACGGCTTCCTCATGCGGGTCGTCGACCTCGTCCTCATCCTCCCGCTGTACGCGATCGCGGCTCTGCTCGGTCACCAGGTCAGCGGCAAGTCCGGCGGCTGGTTCGGACTCGCCGTCGTGCTGTCGCTGCTGCTCTGGGCCCCGATCGCGCGGGTGGTCCGCGGGGTGACGCTGGGGCTCCGTGAGCAGGAGTTCCTCGACGCGGCCCGGGCCCTCGGGGCCACCGACCGGCAGATCCTTCTGCGCCATGTGCTGCCCAACGCCAGCGGCACCATCATCGTCAACGCCACCGTCTGCGTTGCGATCGCCGTGCTGGCGGAGACGGCGCTGTCCTACGTCGGTTTCGGCATCCAGGCACCTGACGTCTCGCTTGGCCTGCTCGTGGCCAACGCCGAGGCGGCGAGCTCGACCCGCAGCTGGTTGTTCTACTACCCGGGGCTGGTGCTGATCGTGCTCGTGCTGACCGTCAACCTGATCGGTGACGGGTTGAGCGACGCCTTCGACCCCCGGTCCGCACGGTGAGTGTCCTGGAGATCGAGGGCCTGACGGTGAGCTTCCCGGTCACGTCCCGGCAGCGTCGTCGCCGGCTGGGTCGGCGAGCAGCCCCGCGGCGGCCCGCGCCGCCGGTCGGGGCCGACGTCGCCGCGGTCCGCGGCCTGGACCTCACGCTGGCCGACGGCGAGGTGCTCGGCGTCGTGGGGGAGTCCGGGTCCGGGAAGTCAACGGCCGCCCTTGCCGTGCTCGGGCTGCTGCCGCACGGCGCCGACGTCTCCGGGTCGATCCGGTTCCGCGGCCGCGAGCTGCTCGGCCTGTCCGAGCGGCAGCTCGGCGAGGTCCGGGGCCGGCGCATCGGCATGGTGATGCAGGACCCGCTCGCCGCGCTCAACCCCGTCCGCCGGGTCGGCGCACAGCTCGTCGAGGGGCTCCGGGCACACGACCCCGACCTCGGCCGCTCCGCCGCCCACGAGCGTGCGGTGGAGCTGCTGGCGTCGGTCGGCATCCCGAACCCGAGGTTGCGGGCGCAGAACTACCCGCACGAGTTCTCCGGCGGCATGCGCCAGCGGGTCGTCATTGCCATGGCCGTCGGCTCCGGCCCGGACGTCCTGCTCGCTGACGAGCCCACCACCGCCCTCGACGTGACCGTGCAGGCCCAGGTGCTCGACACCCTCGCCGACGCCCGCCGGGCAGCCGGCGCGGCGATGCTGCTGATCACCCACGACCTCGGCATCATCGCCGGGCAGGCCGACCGCGTCCTGGTCATGTACGCCGGCCGACCGGTGGAGGTCGGCTCCGTCGACACCGTCTTCGCCCGGCCGGCCATGCCCTACACGCTCGGCCTGCTCGGGAGTTCGCCCCGGCTCGACGCCGATCGGGCCGCGCGATTGACCCCGATCGCAGGGAACCCGCCCTCGGCGTCCGAGCGGCAGGGCGGCTGCCCGTTCGCGCCGCGCTGCCCCCTGGCCCGGGAGCAGTGCCGCGTCGAGGAACCGGTGCTGCGGAACGTCAGCTCCCCGGGCGGGGACCCGCATGTCGCGGCCTGCCACTTCTCGGAGGAGATCGCCGGACGAAGTCCGATGGCGGTCTTCGGATCGAGTCAGCCGATGAGTGAGCCGGGTGAGTGAGCCGCTGCTCGCCGTGCGCGGGCTGGTGAAGCACTACCCGGCCCGTCGCCGCCGCGGACCGCTCGTCCACGCCGTCTGCGGCGTCGACCTCGACCTCGCCGCCCACGAGACGCTGGCCCTGGTCGGCGAGTCCGGCTCCGGGAAGTCGACCGTCGCGCGGACCCTGCTGCACCTCGAGCAACCCACGGCAGGCTCGGTGACGTTGCGTGGCCAGGAGCTGGTCGGGCTCCGGCCGGCCGAGATCCGACCGCTGCGCCGCGACATGCAGATCGTCTTCCAGGACCCCTACGCGAGCCTCGACCCCCGCATGACGGCCGAGCAGATCGTGGCCGAACCCCTCCACATCCATGGCCTCGCCGCCGGAGCCGCCGAGCGGCAGGCGGCGGTCTCGTCGCTGTTGCGTCTCGTGGGGCTCGACCCCGCAACACGCGACCGGCACCCGGCGTCGTTCTCCGGCGGGCAGCGGCAGCGCATCGCCATCGCACGCGCGCTGGCGCTGGAACCTGCCCTGCTCGTGCTCGACGAGCCGCTCAGCGCGCTGGACGTCTCCATCCAGGCCGGTGTGGTCACACTGCTGCAGGACCTGCAGCAGCGACTCGGCACGGCCTACCTGTTCATCGCGCACGACCTCGCCGTCGTCCGGCACCTCGCCCACCGCGTCGCGGTCGCCTACCTCGGCCGGATCGTGGAGACCGGGCCGGTGGATGTCCTGTTCGGACGTCCGTCGCACCCCTACACGCAGGCCCTGCTGTCGGCGACGCCGGTGCCGGACCCTGCCGTCGAACGGCGACGCCAGCGGATCCGGTTGGTCGGCGAGCCGCCCGACCCGACCGACCCGCCCTCGGGTTGCCGGTTCCGGACCCGGTGCCCCCGGTACGCGGCCGAGCTCGATGACGCCGGGCGCGAGCGGTGCCGGGACCAGACTCCGGCGCTGCTCGATTCGGGGCAGGGTCACGCCGTGGCCTGCCACTTCGCAGGTCCTGTCGGATTCGTTGCGGGGCGGGGAGCCACATCCGCCCGCGGACGTGGACAATGACGCCATGACGACCGCCCTCTCCATCGTGCTGATCATCACGAGTGTGTTGCTCGTGCTGTTCGTCCTGCTGCACCGCGGCAAGGGTGGCGGTCTGTCGAACCTGTTCGGCGGCGGCGTGTCCTCGTCCCTCGGTGGGTCCTCGGTGGTCGAGAAGAACCTCGACCGCTACACGATCGCGGTGGCCCTGGTCTGGACGGCGAGCATCGTCGGGCTCGGCCTGCTGCTCAAGCCCTGACTGCTCTGACTCCGCTGACTCCGCCGACTCCGCTGATCGCCCTGCGCCCGCCGACGTCGCGGCCTCCGCTGCGGGCGGCCCGAACCCGGACCCGGCGACGCCTGGTGGCCGGCTCGGCGCTGCTGTTGGTGTCGCTGCTGATCGCGGCGTGCGGTGGGAGCTCGCCCCGACCGGCGCCGCAGCCGACCCGTTCGCCGGAACCGGTCTTCAGCCAGGTCGGCAAGCCCGGGGGCACGCTCCGGGTCGTGGGCACGGTCCGTGCCGTCCCGCTCGACCCGGCCCTCGCCCGCGACGACGCCGCACTGCTCGTCAACCGGCTCATCTATCGGCAGCTGTACTCCTACCGCCCCGGCGACCAGGACCCGTCGCCGGATCTCGCCACCGGTCCGCCGCGGCTGAGCCAGGACCGGCTCACCGCGTCCGTCTCGCTGGGCTTCGCCCGCTGGAACGTCTCCGGAGGGCGCGGGGTCACCGCCAACGACGTCCTTCGCAGCCTCAAGCGGCTCTGCTCACCTGGTGTGCTGGCGCCTGAGCGCTCCTACCTGTCGGAGGTCGTGGTCGGCTACGCCGACTTCTGCACCCGCGCCGGGAGGGCCCGGCTCGGCCGGGGCGGCCAGCCGGACCCGGCCACGGTCGACGTGCCCGGCCTGCAGGCCGTCGGAGACGGCGAGGTCCAGATCAAGCTGCGGCGGCCCGCCGCGGACCTCACCCGGATCCTGGCGCTGCCTGCGCTGTCTCCGCTGCCCTTCGAGATCGAGGACGGCTTCGACGCCCCGCTGCAGCTCGTCACCGACGGGCCGTACCGCTTCGTTGACCCGAAGGAGGGCGAGTCCTACCGCCTGTCGCGCAACGCGGCGTGGGATCCCGGGACCGACCGCATCCGCGGCGCCCTGGTGGACCGGGTCGCCTTCAGGGGCGGTCTGACGGCGGACGACGTCCAACAGCGGCTCGCCACCAACGACGCCGATCTGTCCTGGGACACCGACGCCCCGCCCGCGATCGTGGATGCCCCGGCGACTCCCACCGGCTTCGGTCTCCTCCGACTGCCCGCCCGCGACCACGGCGTCGTTGCGGTGGGAACGCGAGGCCCCGCCGCCCGCGCCCTGGCGGCACCGGCCGCCCGCGGTGCGGTGGTCGCGTGCCTCGACCGGGCACGGCTGCGCAAGGACGTGGGAGCGGCGGTCGGGGACAACCGGGTCACCGTCGCCGACTCCCTGCTGACACCCGCGGCGCTGAACCTGTCCGACGACGCCGTCCCGGTGCCGCCGGCCAGTGCGTCGCCCTCGGCCGGCGCCTCCGGTTCGACCAGCGCGTCGCCGAGCGCGTCGGCAGGAACGACCCGCCGGCCCAGCCCGTCGGCGACGCCGACAGCGACACCGACACCGACGCCGACACCGACAGCGACACCGACGCCCACGGCCACGCCGTCCGTTCAACAGCCGCTCTCACCGGCACAGTGCCGGGCCCGCCTCGCCACCGCCGGCCTGAAGCCCGGGACCGACCTGGTCGTGCTTGCGGCGGACACCCCGGCCGAGCGCGCGGCCGGCACCTCGCTGCAGGCCGGGTTCAAGGCCGCCGGCCTCGCGGTTCAGCTACGCATCGTGCCCGCCGAGCGCTACTCGGCCATCGCGGCTCTGGGCGGCTGGGACCTCGCCGTCCCGGTGCAACGCCCGGCCTACACCGACGGCCGGGCCGTGCTCGGCCCGCTGCTCGATCCTCGTTGGGTCGGGGAGCGGAGCGCCGGGGCGGCGCGACGGCTGCCGACGTGGCTGCCGACCCTCTACGACGCCCTTGCCGAAGCCGACACGACCGACGGCGCGCGCCGCCAGCTCGGTCTCGCCCAGGCCATCTCCGATGACGGCGCCTTCGCGGGTGCGTTCGACGTCGACATCGTCCGTACCACCGGGTCGAACGTCGGGACGATCCCCCCGCTGGCCCTCATCGGGAACGCCGATCCGGCGAATGTCGCACTTGGAGTGACGCGTCCTGGAGAGTCTCCCTCGGCGTCCGCCGCACCGTCGTAGAGTGCCGCTGCAGGCGGAGGGCAGCCGCCAGCAGGTCTCCCACGGCGTTCCACGCCGCGGGCGAGGGACAGGAGAGGCGTCAGTGGCCGGAGGCAACGCCATACGAGGGAGTCGGGTCGGCGCCGGCCCGATGGGGGAGTCCGAGCGGCGGGGTGAGGGCGCGCCGCGGGTCCGGGTGCGGTTCTACTGCGCGAACGGGCACGAGACGCAGCCGTCGTTCGCCAGCGACGCCGAGGTGCCGTCGACGTGGGACTGCCCGCGCTGCGGGTACCCGGCCGGCACCGACGAGACGAACACTCCCGCGCCGCCCAAGACCGAGCCGTACAAGACGCACCTCGCCTACGTGCGGGAACGACGCAACGAGTCCGACGGCGAGGCGATCCTCGAGGAGGCGCTCGAACGGCTCCGCTCGCGCTGAGGCGGCTGCAGGTGCGTCAGTGCAGGCGGGAGGCGGCCGCCTGGTCCAGCAACCACAGGGTGCGCAGCCGTCCTCGCGCACTGGCCACCGGCAGGTCGTGGGGATCAGCGCCCGAGGCTGCGGACGCCACCGCCTCGGCTTTGGCGTCGCCCGCCGCGATGAGCCACACCTGCTCGGCCGCGGCGATCGCCGGACGCGTCAGGCTGATGCGCAGCGGTGGCGGCTTCGGGCATTCGGCCACGCCGATGACCATCCGCTGCTGCTCGCCGACCGCCGACGACCGCGGGAACATCGACGCGGTGTGGCCCTCCGGCCCCATGCCCAGCAGCAACACGTCCAGGCGGGGCACGACCTCGCCGTCGGGGGCCGCTGCGGCCAGGGTGTCGGCGTAACGCGCGGCGGCAGCGTCGATGTCGTGGCCGTCCGGGCCGTCGAGCGCCGGCATCGGGTGGATGCGCGCAGGGTCGACCGGTACGTGATCGAGCAGCGCTTCGCGCGCCTGCTTCTCGTTCCGCTCGTCGTCGTCGGCCGACACGAAGCGTTCGTCGCTCCACCAGACGTCGACCCGACTCCAGTCGAGGGCGTGCCGGGCCGGGCTCGCCGCAACGGCCGCGAGCATCTTGTTGGCGACCCCGCCACCGGCGAGCACAACCGAGGCCGAACCGTAGCGGGCCTGGGCGTCGAGGAGGGAGGTCACGAGCCGGGCAGCGGCCACCTCGGCGAGCACCGATTCGTCCGGCGCGACCTGGACCTCGATCGGCGCCTGCCCGTCAGCGGGGGACGCCACGCTGTTCAGCCCTGATCCGCGCCGGCCTCGGCCGGCTGCTCGTCGGACTGCTCGGCCTCGCCGGGGCTCGAGCTGTTACCGGAACTCTGGTCGGAACCTGCCGCGGGTGCGTCGGCCGGTGGGGTCGTCGAGCCGTGCGGCGACTCCGGCGGATCGGGCTCGGCGGCCTTCTCCTGTGCGGGGTCACGCCAGATGTGTGTCCGGAAGGGCGATTGCTTGGACAAGCCCTCGATGCCGGTCCATGCGCCCAGCGACTCGGCGTAGACCTCGTCGTCGTCGAGCCGCCGCACCTCCTCGGCGAGCAGGTCGCCGAGGTCGCGGGAGGCCAACGGCTGCGTCCGTTGGCCCTGGTCCGGCAGGCTGAGGGTCGCCGAGCGGTTGTCGGCACGCTCGAGCTTGACCTCGCGACCGTCGTCGAGCTTCAGCGTCACCGACGAGATCTCCTTGCCGCGGGCCTCGTTCAGTGTCACGTCGATGCCGAGCCGGCTGCGGAGCCAGCCGACGAGCAGGGCGCTCGGGGGCGTGCGCGGTCCGGAGACGACTGCCGAGGTGGGGCGTCCCGTCACGGAGTCGAAGGCCGCCGCGATCAGCGAGCGCCAGTTCGTCGTCCGGGTCCAGGCGAGGTCGGTGTCGCCGGGTGCGTAGTCGTTGGCTCGCTGCTCCAGCGCAGCCATCGGGTCCGCACAGCGTGCGACATCGGTGATGCGGCGATCGGCGAAGACCCCGAGCGGGTCGTAGGCGATCTTCTCCGGCGGGGCGTCGTGCCACCAGGTAACGACCGGGGCATCCGGGGCGAGCAGCGGCAGGGTCACCGACTCGGCGTGCAGCGCCAGGCGTCCGTACATCCGCATGACGACGGCTTCACCGGGGCCGAGTCGGCCGCCGATGAGCACCTCGGCGTCGAGCCGGGGGTCGGGGGCCTCGACGTGACGCCGGATGACCATGAGCAGCCGGCAGGGGTGGGCGGCCGCCGCGGCGGTGGCTGCGGCCTCGGCTTCCTCGACGCTCTGCTGGTCGGTGACGACGACGAGGGTCAGGGCCAGACCGAACGCCAGCGCGCCGGCCGAGCGCCGCTCGGAGGAGAGGGCTTTGACGACGTCGGAGCCGGTGGTGTCCCAGAGGGTGCTCACGGGTGCTGCCTCTCCCGGTGCGGTGTCGGGGTGATCGAGCGGGACCGATCCATCGGGTGGGAGAGTGCCGGTCGGGAGGAGCTCAGCCGGGACGTCATGGGCGGCGCCACCTCCGGCCGTCGCGGGCGAGCATCTCGTCGGCCGCCTTCGGGCCCCACTCGCCGGCGCGGTAGTGCTCCGGCGGCCGGTCGGCCCAGAACGCCTCCAGCGGGTCGATGACCATCCAGGAGTTCTCGACCTCGGCGTTGCGGGGGAACAGGCTCTGGTCGCCGAGCAGCACGTCGAGGATGAGGCGCTCGTAGGCCTCGGGCGACCCCT
>JAVEDQ010000333.1 GCA_030840885.1 Frankiaceae bacterium | reverse complement strand
TGGGGGTCACTGTCGCGACCGGCGTAGGCGTCGCGCTGGGGTTGAGGCCGGCTCCGACGGCGCCGGAGGCGCCGACATCCGAACCCGTCGGGCTCTGCAACGCGTCGAGGACGGCGCTGCTGACCTGGCCGTCCACGGTCCAGGAGACAGCGACGACTAGGTGCTTCACGCCACCGCCGCTGGTGGCGGCGGTGGCCCAGGTGAGGTAGCTGCGGACGGTGTAGGTGATGTTGCCGCGATACGTCGGGGGCAGCTGCGGTAGGGGCGCGACCGCGCCGGCAGGACGGGTCGCACCCAGGACGGAGACGGCCGTCTCGCTCGAGCACTGCGTGATGCCGTCGGTCGCGCAGGACCGGGGGCCGTCGCTGGTGTAGAAGCCGAGCGAGAACCAGGGGACGGCCTTCAGCCGCTCCATCTGCTCGGAGGCGAGCTGGACCCCACGGACCTTTGACAACCCGCTGCGGCTCGACTTGAAGTAGCCGGCGGTGGCGTAGAGGGAGATCAGCAGGGTGGTGGTGATGATGAACAACGCCACCATGGTCTCGACCAGGCTGAAGCCGGCTGCCGACTCGTCCCGCTTCCCCGTCACGGCTTTCCGATCTCTCGCGTCGTCTGCAAGGAGATGTCGACGTGCGCAGCGCCCGCCTTGAGCCGGGCACCGGGTGATCAGTTCTCGGCGTAGTGCCGGATCGCCCATTGGGCGTCGCCGACCTGGGCGAGGCTGGTGTCGTAGTGGAAGGTCCAGCCACCGACATTGCCAATCGCGCCGCACACCAGCGACCCGTAGACCTCGGCCTGGGCGCCACCGGAGCACGTGGCGTTCGGCGCCCAGATGGCCGCCCCGATCGCGCTGTGGTTGCCGGCGCTGAAATTGGTGCCCAGTGCGTAGATCTGAAGCGCGCCGGAGTCGACCGGGTCCGGACTCGCGTGCACGCTCTTGTGGTTCGGAATACTGACGTCGCCCTGCACGAAGATGACCGTCGGGTTGTTCTTGGTCGACGTGATGGTCTCGTTCCCGGTCAGGGGCAGCGAGGTGAAGCAGTAGGTCCGGCCCGGCAGGAGCTGCTGGCCTGTGTAGGCGACCACTCCCCCGGTGCAGGACGCAAGACCGTCGCGGACGAACTTGGTGGCGGCGTTGCTGACGATGTCGCGCTTGTTGGGCCAGAACTTCACGGTGCCGCACGGGCCGGTCGCACGGGAGGCCGCCGTGCCGTTGGCGTTCGAGTTGAAGACGTTGCACGTGTTGGCCGACGAGCTGCCGTTTCCGTTGAGGTGGATCGTGCCGTTGGTTCCCAGGTCGCCGGAACCGGGCGTGACGTAGGACGAAGCGGTGTTGCCTCCGTTGAACACGATGTCGCGGTCGGCGAACAGGGCGTAGGCGAAGCGCGCGGTCTGGTAGATCTCCGCGCTGACAGTTCGGGTCACGCGGTTGACCGTCGTGGTCGACGTGACCTTGTAGTAGGTCGGCCCGCCGGCCACCGGGACCGGCGTCGCCGTCCAGCTGTAGGTGGCGTTACCGGTCGCCTGAGTGGTCGTGCCGTTACCCGAAGCGCCGGTCGAACCGATCGTTCCGGCCACGGCTGCGGCCAGCGCCTGCTGGACGCCTGCATCAGCTGTCGGCAGGGCCCCGGTGAAGGCCCGGTCGTGCTTGGTCTTCGAGACCTCCTGCATCGTGGCGCCGAGCACGAGGGTGAGGACGATCGACGTGACCATGATGAAGATCAGCGCGACGAGGACGCTGCCCGCCTCGTCGGTGCCGCGGCGTGACGCCGCTCGACGGACGTGTGCAGAAAGTCGGCTCATGAGACGTTCCTGAGGTCGACGGCAGCTTGCAGGCTGATGGGCGCGCCCTGGATGGCTGACACGCTGAGCTGGAGGACGATCTGGTGGGCGGCCGTCGGCGTCGTGCCGGCCCCCGCCGCGTCGCGATAGGTGAAGACGGGCGTCGACCCGTTGACGACGTTGCGCAGGAACGAGCTGCTCGTGGTGCCGGTCGAGGTGCCCGTGCACGTCTGTGTGTTCGCGTAGGTCACGGTGGTCTGGGTGATGACACCACTCGCGAGCGACCAGGTCTTGCGGTAGCAGTTGCCCGTCCGCAGCACGTCCACGGTCAGCGAGGTGTCGGTGCCAATCACCACGGGATCGGCGACCCGCACATCGCGCGACAACGCCTCCAGCGCGTTCTGGACCCGTCCCGTGGACTCCGAGCGGACCTGCGACTGGCGCATGGTCGTGAAGTTCTGCAAGAAGCCCTTGCCGACGACCACGAGCAGCACGCCGGTGACCGCCATGACGATGAGCAACTCGTTGAGGGTGAACCCGCCGTCACGCTCCCGATCCGGCTGCTGTGCGCGCCTCAACATTGGTTCGTGCTCGTGTATGCGAAGGAGCCGCTGCCGGTCACCTTCGTGGCGTCCGACGACTTCGTCAGCTCGACGATGAGCGAGTACGTGCCCGAACTGTTCTGACCGGAAGCAGCGCCGGGGAACGTGGTCGTTGCCGGAATAGTGACGTCGAAGTTCATGGCCGTGCTCGTGCCGGTTCCGTCGACGGCATTGGCGAAGCCGGGATCGGTAGCCGAGCGCCTGACGACGATCGAGTCGGTGGCGACCGCGTTCGTGGCGGTCGCCCGCAGCACGAAGCCGTCTGTGGTCGCGGTGTTCTTCAGACAGGGTGTGCCGGCCGGGGTCGTCACGGCTGTGATGGACGTCGTCCCGACCGGGGCGGCCGGGGCTGTCGACGGAGTCGTGGTGGTCGACGACGAGGACGTGCCGGAGAGCTCGGCGAAGACCGGCGAGCGGAGCGCATCGATCTGCGCGGTCAGCGTGCGACCGCGCAGGGGCCAGGTGACCTGCACGACGATCCGCCGGGCAGAGTCGGCGGTGGCCGGGGTGGTGACCGTGGTCAGGTAGCTGCTGACGGTGAACGTGACATTGCCTCGGGTGACCGTCTGGACCGGCA
>JAVEDQ010000324.1 GCA_030840885.1 Frankiaceae bacterium | reverse complement strand
GCCGAGCTCTCCGATGAGCTCGCGGCGACGGTGGAGGCCGCGGCCGTACCGGGCAACCCGCGGCGCCTCCGGATGCGGGTGCTGCGCGAGATCGCACGACAGGCCCCCGAGCACGCCCGGAAGGCCGCCGAGGCCAAGCGTCGGGACCGCATCGTGGAGTTCTGGAACGACGCGACCGAGGGTGTCTCGGGCATGCACGTCCAGGGCCCGGCCGACCAGGTGGCCGTCATCAAGGCCGCGATCGACGCCGAGGCCCGGCAGCGCACTGCCGGTGAGTGCCGTCCCATAGCCACCCGCCGCTTCGACGCGCTGCACGACTGGGCCCGCCATGCACTAGGCCTGAGCGGCTGCAAACCTGAGCACGTCGCTCACAGCGCCTCGAAGCGAGCGCATGCGGAGCCGAGCCCGCCACCCGAAGCAACGGATGTCGAATCAGACTGCTCAGTCTGCAACGCTCCGCCCACCGGTCAGGTTGGTATCAACGTCACTGTCGCGCTGGCGACCCTGCTGCGACTCTCGGAGGCCCCCGGCGACCTCGACGGGCTGCCTATCGACGCGGAGGCCGCGCGTGAACTTGCGGCCGACAACCGACGGCGGCTCTGGCTGACCGAGGACGGCACCGGCCGTCTGCTCGATGTCGGAGCCAGCACCTACCGGCCGGGAGCGGTGACGCAGCGCCTCGTCCGCGGCCGGGACAAGACCTGCCGTTTCCCGAACTGCGAACAGGCAGCCGTGCGGTGCGACCTCGACCACACCAAGGGCTTCCACACCGAGGGCGGCGAGACGGTCTGCGAGAACCTCTGCTGCCTCTGCCGACATCACCATCGGCTCAAACACGAGTCCGAGTGGAGCTATCGCCTCGAACCCAACGGCGACGTCATCTGGACCGCTCCCTCCGGCCGCGAATACCCCACGCTCGCCGAACATCCCGGCGACCACGACGTCCTCTCCGCGCACTTCGCGGGCGCACATGCCCGGGAACGGGACCGGGAGAAGGCCGCCGAGGCCGACCACGCCGAACAGGCGCGGCAGGCCGAGCGTCGGAGGATCGCCGAAGCGGCGCGCAACGGAGTCGACTCATTCGACCCGTGGCTCGCGCCCGCACGCCCCGACAACACAGAACCGCCGCCCTGGTGACCAGGACGGCGGTGGTGAAGCGAGTGGCGAACGCGTCAGGCGCGGGTGACCTTTCCTGCCTTGAGGCAGGAGGTGCAGACGTTCAGCCGCTTGGGGGTCTTGCCGACCACGGCGTGCACGGTCTGGATGTTGGGGTTCCAGCGGCGCGGCGTCCGGCGGTGCGAGTGGGAAACCGACATGCCGAAGCCGGGGCCCTTGCCACAGACGTCGCACACAGAGGCCACGAGAAACTCCTGGAAAGTCGAGGTCGATCACAATCGCGTCGGGGGACCCGAGCGGACCGCGGGCGCGAACCAGCCCGGCAGATCGGTGTTCACAGTACCGGAGTCGGCCAGAATGACCCGCGTGAGGACGGTGAGCAGGTGACCGACGTGACGAGCGACCCCCGTCATCGACCGCTCGGCGAGATCCTGTCGCCCAAGACGGCAGAGCCGTTCGTCAAAGCCTTCGGCATCCACACCGTCGGAGACCTGCTCGAACACCTGCCTCGGCGCTATCTCCGGCGTGGCGAGCTCACCGATCTGCGCGACCTCCGGCCGGGGGAGCACGCCACCGTTTCCGTCGACGTGACGGGCCTGAACTCCCGTTACCTTCAGCACCGCCGGCTGAATCTGCTCGAGGTCTCCGCCCGCAGCGGGCAGGAGGAGATGCGGCTCAGCTTCTTCTCCCGGCGCAAGCTCACCTGGAAGCTCGAGGTGGGGAAGCCGGCGATGTTCTCCGGCAAGGTCGAGGTCTTCCGCGACAAGCTGCAGATGACCAACCCCGAGGTCGACACCGAGGGTCTGGGCGAGGACTTCGCCGACACGCTGGTCCCGATCTACCCGGCGACGGCGAAGCTCGAGTCGAAGAACATCGGCAAGGCGATCGGGGTCGCCCTGGACATGGTCGGCCCGCTGCCGGACCCGTTGCCGCCCGCGCTCCGCAAGACCTATGGCCTGATGGGCATCGACGACGCCTACCGCCAGGTTCACCGCCCGGTGGACGCGGCGCAGGCGAAGGCCGCCCGCGAGCGGCTCAAGTGGGACGAGGCCCTGGTACTGCAGGTCGCGCTCGCGCAGCGACGGCTCGCGGCGGAACGGGCCCCGGCGGTGCCTCGGAGTCCGCGCGAGGACGGTCTGCTCAGTGCCTTCGACGACTCGCTGCCGTTCACGCTGACGGCAGGTCAGCTCCGGGTCGGCCGGCAGATCAGCGCGGACCTCGTCCGGTCGTTCCCCATGCAGCGGCTCCTGCAGGGGGAGGTCGGCTCGGGCAAGACGGTGGTGGCGCTGCGGGCGATGCTGACGGTCGTCGACTCGGGCGGCCAGGCGGCGCTGCTCGCGCCGACGGAGGTGCTCGCCACCCAGCACCTCCGCAGCCTCCGGCGGCTGCTCGGCGACCTCGCCGAAGCCGGCACGCTCGGCGCTGCTGCGGCAGCCACGAACGTCGTGCTGCTCACCGGCTCCCAACCGATGGCGGCGCGACGGAAGGCATTGCTCGCCGCCGCCGACGGCAGCGCCGGCATCGTCGTGGGCACGCATGCGCTGCTCACCGAGAACGTGCAGTTCGCCGACCTCGGGCTCGTGGTGGTCGACGAACAGCATCGGTTCGGCGTCGAGCAACGCGACCTGCTGCGCGAGCGGGCCGAGGCCGCAGGCCGCAACCCGCCGCACCTGTTGGTGATGACGGCGACGCCCATCCCGCGGACGGTGGCGATGACCGTCTTCGGCGACCTGGAGACCAGCACACTCACCGAGTTGCCGGCCGGACGGACCCCGATCCGCAGCCACGTCGCCCCGACCCGCCTGCAGTACCGCATGTGGGAGCGGGTGCGGGAGGAGGTCGCGGCCGGCCACCAGGCCTTCGTCGTCTGCCCCCGTATCGGGGAGAAGGCCTCCGAGGACGACGAGCCCGGCTACCGCGTCGACGAGGACGGCGCCGCCAAGCGGCCGCCGCTCGCCGTGGTCGACGTGGTCCCGCGGCTCGAAGGCGGCCCGCTCGCCGGCCTGTCGCTCGACGTGCTGCACGGCCGGCTCACTGCCGAGGAGAAGGACGAGGCGATGGCACGCTTCGTCCGCGGCGAGACCGCTGTGCTGATCGCGACGACCATGGTCGAGGTCGGGGTCGACGTGCCCAACGCGACGGTGATCGTCATCCTCGACGCCGACCGCTTCGGCATCTCACAGCTGCACCAGCTGCGCGGTCGCGTCGGCCGCGGCACCGCGGCCAGCTGGTGCTTCCTGGCCACCGACGCCGACGAGGGCTCACCTGTCCATCAGCGCATCGAGGCCGTGGCCGGGACGCTGGACGGCGCCACACTCGCCCGCCTCGACCTGAAGACGCGCCGCGAGGGCGACATCCTCGGCGCCGCCCAGTCCGGTCGTCGGCGCTCGCTGCGGCTGCTGAACCTGCTGACCGACGAGCCGCTGCTCGTCAACGCCCGGGCCGAGGCGGAGACACTCGTCCGAAGCGATCCGGAGCTCGAGGGCCAGCCTTTGCTCGCCGCCGCGGTGGAGGACCGCATCGGCGAGCAGCGCGCTGCGTATCTCGAGAAGGCATGACGCGCATCGTCGCAGGTGCCTTCGGCGGCCGGCGGTTGAGCGTGCCGCCGGGTAGGCGGACCCGGCCGACCTCGGACCGGGCACGAGAGGGCCTGTTCTCGTCCCTGGGCGATCTGGCGGGCGCCCGCTTCCTCGACCTGTTCGCCGGCTCCGGCGCCGTCGGCCTCGAAGCGCTCTCCCGCGGGGCGGCGAGCGCCACCTTCGTGGAGTCCGACGCCGGCGCGCTGCGCGTGCTGCGGGCCAACGTCGCCGCGCTCGGGCACGCGGGCGCCCTGGTCGTCGGCGACCGCGCGGAGCGCTTCCTCGACAGCTACGACGGTGCCTCCGGCGGTGTAGTCGAGGGTTCCTTCGGTCGTCCCTTTGATGTGGCCTTCCTCGACCCGCCCTACGCCCTCGATGTCGACGGGGTGCTCGCCGCGTGCGCGCCGCTCGTCGTCGACGTCGTCGTGGTGGAGCGGGCCACCCGTGACGGGCCACCGGCCTGGCCCGACGGCGTCGCGGGCGACAGAGCCCGGCGCTATGGCGACACGACGCTTTGGTACGGTCGCCGATCATGAAGACCGAGGTCCGGCGGGCCGTCTGTCCTGGCTCGTTCGATCCCGTCACCAACGGCCACCTCGACATCATCGGTCGCGCCGCCCGGCTCTACGACGAGGTCGTCGTCGGGGTGCTCATCAACAAGAGCAAGGCCGGCCTGTTCAGCATCGAGGAGCGCATCGAGCTGCTGGGCGACTCGACCGCTGCCTACGGCAACGTGACCATCGAGTCCTTCCACGGCCTGCTCGTCGACTTCTGCCGGAGCAACGACAT
>JAVEDQ010000315.1 GCA_030840885.1 Frankiaceae bacterium | reverse complement strand
CCGGCTGCCCGGCGAGGTAGCTGATCTGCAGCTGGACGTCGCCGCGGCCCTCGGGCGGCACGACGTAGGTGTAGGTACCGGTGGCGGTGCCGCCCGCGGGCAGCGACCCGGCGAACGGAGCGGTCGGCGGGCCGCCGCTGGGCGAGGCCGGTGTCGCCTGCGCGCCGTAGAAGGCGGCCACCGTCACCCCGTCGAGACCGACACCGCGGGCGCTGCGGTTGATGAGCTGCACGGTGAAGGCGACGGCGGGCGCACCGTTGAGCTCGCCCGGCCCCTGCCCCTGCGACGTGACGACCTGCGAGCCGGTGATCCGGGCGCTCACCCCGCCGCCGAAGTCGGCCTGCGCGGTCAGCGGAACCGCCGGTCTGGTCGGCACGTCGGCCGGAGCGACGGGGGCCGCGACGTCCTGGCCGGGCGGCGGCGTCGGCCCGATGCCCGGGGTCTCGCTCGCGGTCGGCGTCAGCCCCGGCGGCGCGGTGGACGCAGGTGCCACGAGCCCCGGCGAGGCCGAGGCGGCTGCGGCCGGGTTCGCGGACTTGTCGTTCGAGCACCCGACGAGCGTGATCGCGCAGACGGCGAGACCGGCGACCGCGAACAGCCCGAGGGTTCCCCGCCCGGTGCTCCGTGGCCCCCACGGGTTGTCAAGCAATGTGGCCGCCCTGTCGTCTTGCCGACACCCCGACCGCACCCGTGCCACCCCTCGGTATCCTTCGTCCGGAACTCACCCGTACAGAGCTTCTCTGAAGGCCGTCGCCCCATGTCATTCCTTCGGCGCTTGCGGCAGGTAGAGATTACGGGTCACGCGTAGACGGGACGTCCATGGATCTCAGCGACTACTTCGGGGTCGTCAGACGTCGCTGGCTGGTCATCGTCGCGTGTTGCCTCGTCGGCCTCTGCCTCGGCGGGCTGGTGTATGCGCAGCAGCCGTCGCAGTACAAGGCCACGTCCACTGTGTTCGTCTCGCTCGCCCGCGGCGACGCCAACTACTCCCAGAGCGTCGTGCAGTCCTACGTCGAGATCGTCGGGCAGCCCGTCGTGCTGGCTCCGGTCATCGATCAGCTGAAGCTCAACCGCTCGCTGCAGAGCCTCAAGAGCGCCGTCTCGGTGCAGGCCCCGCCCGGAACCGTCGTCGTGCAGATCTCCGTCGTCGATCCCCAGGCCGTCCGGGCGTCGCAGATCGCCAACGCGCTGGCGAACCGGCTCTCGCAGGTCGCGCCACAGCTGACCCCGGGGGTCAACGACAGCCGGACGGTCAACGTCAGCGTCAGCTCCCCCGCCGTGCCGCCGAGCGCCCCCGTCGGTCCGAGCTCCAAGCGCTACCTCGTCGGTGGGCTGTTCGCGGGGTTGGTGCTCGGCGTCGCCAGCGCGCTGCTGCTCCACCTGATCGACCGGCGCCTGCGCAACGCCAGCGGTATCCGGATGGTGACCGACTCCCCCGTCATCGGGGTCGTGCCCGACGAGTGGGGCGGCGGGTCGCTGCGGGTCGCCGCCGAGGGCCGGCTGCCGAATGCCTTCCGGCGGCTGCGTGCCAATATCGCCGCCCATCACCAGGACTTTCCTCGCACCATCGCGGTCCTCTCGCCCGAGCACGGCGCGGGCAAGACGACGGTGGCCCTCGGGCTCGCCATCGCACTCGCCGAGACCGGCGAGCGGGTGCTGCTCATCGACGCCGATCTGCGCTCGCCCGGCCTGCTCCTCAAGGCCGACGAATCCGGATCCGGCCTGACCGACGTGGTGATGAAGCGTGCCGAGCTCACCGACGCGGTCACCGTCTCTTCGGCGGCGCAGATCTCCGTGCTGCGCGCCGGCACGCCGACCGCCTCTCCCGGTTCGCTGATCAGCTCCCGCGGCATGTCGCAGCTGATCGGCAGCGCGCGGGACAGCTGGAACGTCGTCGTGCTCGACGCCGGCACGGTGCTCGCCTCGAGCGATGCGCTGATCCTGGCCCAGCACACCGACGGGGTGCTGATGGTCGTCGACGCGAAGAAAACCACCCGCCCGCAGCTCGCCAAGGCCGCCGACCTGCTCGACGACGCGCGGGTGAAGGTGCTCGGGGTGGTGCTGAACCGGTCGGACACGCCGGAACCCTTCCAGTTCCGCACCGATCACCCCACCTCGCATGCGGCCCCGTCGGTGAAGATCCGCCGGCCTCCGATCACGCCTGCGACCAACAGCGGGCGGGCCGCCGTCGAGCGTCTCGCCGCCGCCGCCGAAGCTCGCCGCAAGGCGTGAGGCAGCCCCCGTCCCCGCTAGGACCGTCCCCGCTATGACCGTCCCCGTCACGACCGTCGAACCGCCCGGGCCTGCTGCCCTGCTCGGCAGCAACCCGCGGCGTCGACGGCAGGCCAGCGCCGTCCGCTATCTCGCCGGGTTCGCGTGCGCCGCGCTGGGGCTGCGCATCCAACGGTCCATCGGCCTCAGCACCGGATTCCTCGCCGTCGTCGGCCTGCTGCCGCTGTGGCTGCCCGCCCTCGACCGCTACCGGGGTGCCCGGCTGCTCGCCGGCCTCGTCGTCGCGGCACTGGTGAGCGGCACCTACCTGTCGATGTTCTCCACGACGCACGAGGTGCTCCCGCGCAACGCGATGGAGACGGGCGTGCTGGTGTTCACGGCATTCGGCGGGGTCGGTCTGCTCCTCTGGGCCCGGCTGCACCTCCCGGTCCCGACTGTCGCGATGTACTACGCGGGCGGCCTGCTCCTCAGCGGCCTGCGTGCGAGCCCCGGGTCGGCCAACCCGTGGAAGTACGAGCTCTCCCTGCCCGTCACGATCATCGCGTTCGCCCTCGTCGCCCGGGTGAACGACCCGCACCGGCGGCGCCTCGCGCTGATGGGGGTCGTGTTCGGCATGGTGGCCGTCGACCTCAGCTTCGACTGCCGCAGCCACCTCGCCTTCGTGCTCATCGCCGCCGCCCTCTCCCAGCTGTTCGAACGCCGCAGCCGCCGCGCCACGGCCGGTCGGCTGCGCGGCTGGCGCGTTCTGGCCATCCCAGCGGTGCTGGTGATCGTCGTCTACCTGGGCGGGTCGTCGCTGCTGCTCAGTGGCGCGGCCGGCGCGGGCCTGCAGGCCCAGGCGAAGGCGCAGGTGGCCAACGGCGGCTCGCTGATCGCCGGCGGCCGCCCCGAGTGGTACGCCACGCAGGCGCTGATGCGCCACCACATCGGCGGCTTCGGATTCGGCGCCCGGCCGCTACCCAGCGACGTCTGGTTGGCCAAGCAGAGCCTCTCCGGTGTCGGCGTCACCTTCAACAGCGGCTACGTCGAGAAGTACATGTTCGGCGGCCGCTTCAAGCTGCACTCGACGCTCGCCGACCTGTGGTCCAACTGCGGCCTCGTCGGCCTGCTGCTCGGAGCCGTGTGCGGGGTCCTGCTCCTCGGCGCGCTCGCCGCCCACCTCGACAGCGCCCGCCCGGCCGCCTTGCTGGTCTTCGTCATCGCCGAAGGCCTGTGGAACCTGCCCTTCGGGCCCATCTTCACCAACCTCCCCGACATCGCGCTGGCGCTCGGACTCGCGCTGGCGCTACGGCAGGAGCTGCATCCGGCCCGCGGCCGGCAGCTGGAGGACTCGACGCCGGCGCCGGAACCGGCGGAAGCCCGTCCGTTCGACCGGACCGTCCCACTCCCGCGCGACAGCACGTGGCAACCGGCACGACGGAAGCGAGTACGACACCGCTCCACGGGCCGCGGCCGGGTCCTCGACACCGTCCCGCGGTGAACACCTCGGGCCCCGGGACCCGACGGCTGCGGGTGGTCCAGTCGTTCCGGACCCCGAGGTCGACGACCAACCCCTACCTCACGCAGCTCGCCGACGCGCTCGCCGACGACGTCGACGTCGCCTTCTTCTCCTGGCGCACCGCCCTCGTGGGCCGGTACGACGTGCTGCACCTGCATTGGCCGGAGATCCTGCTCCGCGGCAACAGCCGCCTGGGGACCGCGGCCCGCCGGGTCCTCACCGCGGTGCTGGTGCTGCGCCTCTGGGCAGTTCCTGCCGCGGTCGTCCGCACCCAGCACAACGTGGACCCGCACGACCCTCCGGGCCGCCTCGATGCGCTCCTGCTCGGATGCCTCGAACTGCGCACCGACGCGTGGATCCGGCTCAACCGCTGGACGCCGACGCCGGACGGCGGACGCACCACGACCGTGCCGCTCGGCCACTACGGCGCCCGTTACCCCGACGCGATCGTTGCCGATTCAGCTTC
>JAVEDQ010000289.1 GCA_030840885.1 Frankiaceae bacterium | reverse complement strand
GCGCGGCTGGCGCAGGAGCAGGGGGCGACCGTCGTGCTCACCGGCTTCGGACGTGGGCTCGGCATCACGCGGCGGATGGCCAAGCGGCTGCCGTCCGAGCCGCCGGTCCTCGAGCTCGACGTGACCTCCGACGCCCACCTCGCCGGCCTGCCCGACCAGCTCCGGGAGGTGGGGGTCGACAGCCTCGACGGCGTCCTGCACGCGATCGGCTTCGCGCCGGCCGGAGCCCTGGGCGGCAACTTCATGTCGGCCACCTGGGAGGACGTCTCCACTGCGGTGCAGATCTCGACGTTCTCGCTGATGTCGCTGGCCCGTGCGGCCCTGCCGCTGTTGACCGACCGGTCCTCCATTGTCGGGCTGACGTTCGACGCCACCGTCGCGTGGCCGGTCTACGACTGGATGGGCGTCGCCAAGGCCGGCCTGGAGTCGACCTCCCGCTACCTGGCCAAGGAACTCGGTCCGGCCGGCGTGCGGGTCAACCTGGTCGCCGCCGGACCGTTGCGGACCATGGCCGCGAAGTCGATCCCCGGGTTCGAGGCATTCGAGACCACCTGGGAGCAGCGGGCGCCGCTGGGCTGGGACATCACCGATACCGAACCGGCCGCGCGGGCCTGCGTCGCCCTGCTCTCCGACTGGTTCCCCGCCACGACCGGCGAGATCGTCCACGTCGACGGGGGCGTGCACGCCGTCGGTGCGTGACGACTCCCGACGGACGCGTCCGGTTCCGGAGTCCTCGGACCTCACGTGTCGAGTTCGTCACCTGGCCCTGACACGGACGCACAACCCACCGGGGGGTCATACTGGGGTGTGCGGTATCGGCGAGGTCTCGGCAGTCTGCTGATGACATCTGCGCTGCTCGCCGGGGTCACCGCCTGCTCGAGCAGCCCCGAGCAGGGTGCCGGCGGCAACTACGGCTTCGTCCAGGTCGCACCCGGCCAGGACACCGTCGCCGCCGGGTCCCGGCAGGCCGCACCGGCACTCGCGGGCACGCAGATCGACGGGAAGCCGTTCGACGCGGCCTCGGTCCGTGGCTCGGTCACGGTCGTCAACTTCTGGGCCTCCTGGTGCGCGCCCTGCAGGGCCGAGACGCCGAACCTCGAGGCCGTCGCCCAGCAGACGCAGGCGTCGGGCGTGAAGTTCGTCGGCGTGAACGTGAAGGACTCCGAGGCCGCCGCCCGGTCCTTCGCCCGCGACAAGGGCGTCACCTACCCGAGCCTCTACGACGACGACGGCACCCAGGCCGCGCGGTGGCCCATCGCGGTCGGCCTGCCGTCCACCGTCGTGCTCGACCGGAGCGGCCGCATCGCCGCCCGCTTCACCGCGGCGATCGAGCAGAGCGACCTGCTGCCCGTCGTGCAGCGGGTCGCCGCGGAGCAGTCGTGAGCAGGGTCGTCGTGAGCGGGGTCGCCGTGAGCAGGGTCGTCGTGAGCCGGTTCGGCGCGTGAGCACGGCCGCGTTCGTCTCCGACGGCCCGCTGCTGCTCGCCCTGCCCGTCGCCGCCGCGGCCGGGCTGGTCTCGTTCCTCTCGCCCTGCGTGCTGCCGCTGGTGCCTGGCTACCTCTCCTACGTCGCCGGGCTGTCCGGGCGCGAACTCGAGGAGGGCGTCGCCGCCCGGCCCGCCGAGGTCGCTGCGGCCGGCGGCGGAACCGCGACGCTCGTCCGTCCGGCGACAGTCGTGCAGCCGGTACGAGGGCGCGTCGTCGCCGGCGCGGGGCTGTTCGTGCTCGGCTTCACCGTCGTGTTCGTCGCCTACGGGGCGTTGTTCGGCACCCTGGGCAACACGCTGCGGATCCACCAGCGGGGCATCGAACAGGTGCTCGGCGCGCTCACGGTGGTGCTCGGTCTCGCCTTCGCCGGGGTGTTCTCGAAGCTGCCGCTCGCCAACCGGGAGTGGCGTCTGCACCGCATGCCCGCCCGCGGCCTGCTCGGGGCACCGCTGCTCGGCGTGCTGTTCGGGGTCGGCTGGACGCCCTGCATCGGACCGACGCTGGTCGCCGTCCAGGGCCTCGCGCTCAACAGCGCGACCGCCGCTCGCGGGGCGACGCTGTCCGCGGCCTACTGCGTCGGCCTCGGTGTGCCGTTCCTGCTCGTGGCCATCGGTATCCGACGTGGGCTCGGGGCCCTTGCCGTCGTCCGCCGTCACACCCGCGCCGTCACGATGGTCGGCGGGGTGCTCCTCGTCGCCGTCGGCCTGCTGGAGTTCACCGGCACCTGGAACGACCTGGTGCTCGCGCTCCGCGACCTCGTCCCCGGCTTCGGCGAGACACCGCTGTGAACCGGGGCAAGCGATGACGGCGCCGCCGAACACCTCGGGCCTGCCGGCCGGCGTCCCGATCGACGACCCCGCCGACGCCGAGTGGGAAGCCGGCCTCGAGGCCCCCGCCGTCCGCCGGGACCGGGAGGCCGCCGAGGCGAAGGCCGCCGGCGAGCCGAAGCCGCGGCCGAAGCGCACCCGCGCCCGCTGGGTCGCGACGCTCGCCGCCGCCTGGCGCCAGCTGACGAGCATGCGCACCGCGCTGCTGCTCCTGCTGCTGCTCGCCGTGGCCGCGGTGCCGGGTTCGATCTTCCCGCAGCGGCCGGTCAACCCGCTCCGGGTGCAGCAGTACCTCGGCGACCACCCGAAGTGGGGTCCGTTCCTCGACCGCCTCTCGGGCTTCGACGTGTTCACCGCGCCGTGGTTCTCCGCCATCTACGTGCTGCTGATGGTCTCGCTCATCGGCTGCGTCGTGCCCCGGCTGCGGATGCACGTCAAGACACTGCTCGCGCCACCTCCGAAGGCCCCGGCGCACCCCTCGCGGTTGCCCTCGGGTGCCTCGTGGACGACGGACCTGGCGCCGGAGGAGGCCGTTGCCCAGGCGCGCGCGGTGCTGCGCAAGGCCCGTTTCCGCGCCGTGCTGGGGGACCGCTCGAACGGCTTCACCGTCGCGTCCGAGAAGGGTCTGCTCCGCGAGACGGGCAACCTTCTGTTCCACTTCTCGCTCATCGCAGTGCTTGTCGGCGTCGCCGTCGGCAGCCTGTTCGGGTACTCGGGCTCGGTGCTGGTACCGGAGGGCAAGACCTTCACCAACACGCTCGTCGCCTACGACGCGTTCACTCCGGGTGCCCGCGTCGACCGCAGCAAGCTCCAGCCGTTCTCGCTTGCCCTCGACGACTTCACCGCTACCTACCGGGCTACCGGCGAACCCGCCGCGTTCGCCGCTGCTGTGCAGCTCCGAACCGGTCTCGACGGCCCGCCCCGCTCCGAGGTGCTCCGGGTCAACCACCCGCTGACCCTCGGGCAGACGAAGGTCTACCTGACCGGTCACGGCTTCGCGCCCCACTTCGTGCTGCGGGACCGCACCGGCCAGGTGTTGTTCGACGACTACGTGCCGTGCACCCCGCGCGGGGGGACGGAGCCAGCCCGCTCCTCCTGCACCGTGAAGATCCCGGACGTCGGCCTCCCGCCGGCCGGCCCGCTCCGCGTCCCGCAGCAGCTGGCCTTCCGGTCGTCGCTCATCGCGGACCCCGCCGGCGGCACCGCCGAGCTCCGGTCACCCGTGATGCAGCTCAGCTCGTTCGTCGGTGACCTCCACCTCGACGAGGGCATCCCGCAGAACGTCTACTCGCTCGACCCGAGCGGGCTCGACCCCGTCCGCACGACCGGGGCGGGCGGCGCGGACCAGCTGGTGCAGACCGTCGCCGTGGGTCCGGGTCCGGGCGGTGTCGTGAGCGGCCTGCCCAACGGGATGACGCTGTCGGTGGACGGCGTGCGCGACTGGTCGGTCTTCGCGGTCAAGCACGACCCCGGCAAGCGCCTCGTGCTCGCCGCCGCCGTGCTCCTCCTGATCGGGCTCGTGCTCACCCTCACCATCCGCCGCCGACGGGTGTGGGTGCGGGCCACGGCACTGCCCCGCAACGCCGCGGACGAGGGTCCCGGCCGTACGCTGATAGAGGTCGGTGGAGTGACCAGGGCAGGGGACATCTCCGACGAGTTCGACGAGCTGGTCGGGCGGCTGCAGGAGAGCGTGACCCCGGTGGACATCACGTCCCAGGGCGCCGAGGAACGGGAGACCCGTGTCGAATCTCAGTGATCACCTGTTCGGGATCACCGTCGTCCTGTACGTGCTCGGGATGGCCGTCTTCTCGGCCGACCTGGCCTTCCGCCGCAAGGCCGTCCCGCTTTTCCGTGCCGGTGACGTCGTCCGCCGCTCGCCGCAGGCTGCGCAGATCCAGTCCGCGCAGGTGCAGTCCGCGAAGGTGGAGGACCGCGCGCTCGTCGGAGCCGGCGTCGGCTCGCGTGCGTCGTCGGTCCCTGCTGCGCGTCCGGCCACGGGTGGTGGGCGCGCATCGGGCTCGACCGGCGGTTCCGCCGGCGGCATCGGTTCGGACGACGGCTGGACCCGCGTCGCCACGGCCGCGACCGTCATCACGGTCGTCGGCTGGCTGACCCACCTCGCCACCATCGTCACGCGCGGCTTCGCCGCCGGGCGGGTGCCGTGGGGCAACATGTTCGAGTTCTCGACGGTCGTCGCCTTCATCGTCGTCACCGCCTTCCTCGG